>NZ_JBSGDY010000087.1:0-24870 GCF_053602615.1 Micromonospora sp. NPDC004336 | reverse complement strand
GCCCGGCTCCGGCCGGCGGCGTCCCGGGCGCGGCGGGCGCGCGGCGATTCGCGTCGGTGGGGTACGCGGCGCCGTGGCGCGCCGGATAGGGTCGTGGGTATGACCCACCAGGTGCACGCCTTCGAGCCGCCGGAGCGGTTCGTCGCCGGGACCGTCGGGCCGCCCGGGGAGCGCACGTTCTTCCTCCAGGCGCGCGGCGGTGGCCGGCTGGTCAGCGTCGCGCTGGAGAAGGTCCAGGTGTCGCTGCTCGCCGAGAAGCTGGAGGAGTTGCTCTCCGAGGCGCAGCGCCGGTTCGGTGTCGACCTGCCCGAGCCGGTGGCCGCCGTCGGCGACAACGACCCGCTGGACACGCCGGTCGACGAGGAGTTCCGGGTCGGCACGCTCGGCCTGGCCTTCGACGTCGACACCGCGACCGTCGTGATCGAGGCCATCGCCGCCGGCGAGGCGGAGGCCGAGGTCGAGCTCGGCGAGCCGGACGACGACGAGGAGGACGAGGCCGACGAGGAGCCGGACGACGACCTCGACCGGCTCCGGGTGCGGCTGACCCCCGAGGCGACCCGCGCGTTCATCGAGCGCGCCCGGCGGGTGGTCAACGCCGGCCGTCCGCCCTGCCCGCTGTGCGGCCAGCCGCTCGACCCTGCGGGTCACCTCTGCCCGCGCCACAACGGTTATCACCGGTGACGTCGTCGGAACTCCAGCCCCGACAGGACGGCGACGCCGCGCTCCGGCTGCTCCGCGACGGCTCGCTCGAGCTGGAGGGGCGGCTCGTCGACGCCTCCAACACCACCCTGCGGGGCGTCCTGACGCTCGACGGGGTGACCGCGCGGTGCGTCTACAAGCCGGTGCGGGGCGAGCGTCCGCTCTGGGACTTCCCGGACGGCACCCTGGCCGGCCGTGAGGTCTCGGCCTACCTGGTCTCCCAGGCCACCGGCTGGGACCTGGTCCCGCCGACGGTGCTGCGGGACGGCCCGTTCGGGCCCGGCTCGTGTCAGCTCTGGATCGACGAGCCGGCCGACGCGGAGCCGCTGGTCGGGTTCGTGCCCGCCGACGCGCTGCCGCCGCGCTGGTTCCCGATCGCCGCGGCCCGCGACGACGACGGCACGCCCTACGCGCTCGCCCACGCCGACGACCCGCGGCTGGCCCGCCTCGCGGTGCTCGACGCGGTGATCAACAACGCCGACCGCAAGGGCGGCCACGTGCTGGTGGGCCCGGACGACCGGATCTACGGCGTGGACCACGGGGTGAGCTTCCACGTCGAGGAGAAGCTGCGCACGGTGCTCTGGGGCTGGGCCGGCCGCCCGCTCCCCGCCGACGCCGTCGAGATGCTCGACGCGCTCGCCGGCCAGTTCGCCGGCGCCCTCGGCGCGGAGTTGGCCGACCACCTGACGCTGGCCGAGCTCGGCGAGCTGGCCGCCCGGGTCGACCGGCTGCGGCACACCGGGTGCTTCCCGCAGCCGTCGCAGGACTGGCCGGCGGTGCCCTGGCCCCCCATGTGACGTGCCGCGCGCCGCTGTCATGATGATCACCCGTGGGGTGGCCGTGTCGCGGTCCGGTGGCTGGTTAGGCTTACGGTCATGGACTCTTGGGCGGGACATGAGGTGCCGCGGCTGCCGGGCAGGGGCGAGCCGCTCGCGTTGTTCGACTCGGCGCGGCAGGGTGTCCACCGCAGCGATCCGTCGGGCGTCGCGACGATGTACGTCTGCGGCATCACCCCGTACGACGCCACCCACCTCGGCCACGCCGCCACCATGATCACGTTCGACCTGGTGCAGCGGATGTGGCGCGACGCCGGCCTCGACGTGCGCTACGTGCAGAACGTCACCGACATCGACGACCCGCTGCTGGAGCGGGCCGAGCGCGACGGCGAGGACTGGAAGGTCCTGGCGATGCGCGAGACGGCGCTGTTCCGCGAGGACATGGAGGCGCTGCGGATCATTCCGCCGGCGCACTACGTCGGCGCCGTCGAGTCCATCCCCGACATCGCCGAGAAGGTCCTCGTGCTGCTCAAGGACGGGGCCGCGTACCGCCTGGAGGACGGCACCGGCGACGTCTACTTCGACCTCGCCGCCGCGCCCCGGTTCGGCTACGAGTCCAACTTGACCCGCGAGCAGATGCTGGAGATCTTCCCCGAGCGCGGGGGCGACCCCGACCGGGCCGGCAAGCGCGACCCGCTCGACCCGCTGCTGTGGCGCGGGGCCCGCGAGGGCGAGCCGTCCTGGCCGGGCGGCGACCTGGGCCCCGGCCGTCCCGGCTGGCACATCGAGTGCGCCGTCATCGCGCTCAACCTGCTCGGCGAGCGGATCGACGTGCAGGGCGGCGGCAACGACCTGCTCTTCCCGCACCACGAGTGCTCGGCCGCGCACGCCGAGCGGCTCACCGGCGCCGCGCCGTTCGCCGGCCACTACGTGCACGCCGGCATGATCGGCCTGGACGGCGAGAAGATGTCGAAGTCCCGGGGCAACCTGGTCTTCGTCTCCCGGCTGCGCGCCGACCGGGTCGACCCGATGGCGGTCCGGCTGGCCCTGCTCTCCGGGCACTACCGCAGCGACCGCGCCTGGACCGACGAGCTGCTCGCCGACGCGCAGGAGCGGCTGGCCCGCTGGCGGCGCGCCGCCGCCGCGCCCGCCGGCGCTGCGGGGGAGGCGTTCCTCGCCGGCGTACGCGCCCGCCTCGCCGACGACCTCGACTCGCCGGGCGCCGTCGCGCTGGCCGACCAGTGGGCCGAGGCGACCCTGGCCGGCGCCGCCGACGACCCGGTCGCCCCCGCCCTCTTCACCAACACCCTCGACGCCCTCCTAGGCCTCCGCCTCTAACCCCCTCCCGCCCCTCCCGCCCCCCGCCCGCCCCGCCCGCCCCCCGCCCGCCCCGCCCGATCGCCCGCGATCTTGCACTTTCGGCCCTCGATAAGAGGCTTATGTCCCACTTGTTAGGGCAGAAAGTGCAAGATCGCGGGAGGGAGAGGAGCGCGGGAGGGAGAGGAGTGCGGGGGCGAGGGGGGAGGGGGCGGGGAGCGGGGGGAGCGGGGGAGTGGGTGGGGGTCAGGCCAGGGTTAGGCCCGGGTCGGGGTCCGGGTCGGCGGCGGGGGCCGGGATCCGGTACTCCTCGGTGAGGGTGGTGACCGGGCCGGGCCAGGTGGCCTGGGCGACCTCGATCGGCTTGCGGTGGCCGTCGTACGCGACGTGCAGCAGGTGCAGCACGGGCGTGTCGGGGCGGATCTGGAGGATCTCCGCCTCCTCCCGGCTGGGCTGGCGGGCGCTGATCGTGTCGGTGGCCGACACGTACCGCCGGCCGGTGGCCTCCTCGGCCTCCTGGTAGAGCGGCCGGCCGAACGCCTCGGCGCGCTCCAGGGAGGTGCCGGCGGTGTCGGCGGGCAGGAACCACGAGGCGCCCACCTCGACGGGGGAGTCCTCGGTGCGCACGAGGTGGCGTCGGCAGAGCAGTTCGGTGCCGTCGGCCACGCCGAACGCGTCGGCCACCTCCGGCGGCGCGGGGGCCCGGCCGACCGAGACGAGCTGCTGCCGGTACCGGGCGGCCAGGTCGGTGTGGTAGCCGCGGAAGCCGCCGTAGCGACCCCGGGAGAGCCGGTTGAGCCGCCGCCGGGTGCCCCGGACGTACGTCCCGGAGCCGGGCTTGGTGATCAGGATGCCCTCGACGCGCAGCTGGTCGACGGCGCGCTGCACGGTCTGCTTCGCCACGCCGAACATCTCGGCGATGGCCGGGATGGACGGCAGCCGCTCGCCCGGCCCCCAGTCGCCGCGGCGGATCTGCGCCTTGAGCTGCGCGGCGATCTGCCGGTGCGGGAACTCGGCCGCCCCGGGATTGATCTGCATGCCCGCCTCCTCGATCACAGCTAGGTTCCTAGGATGCCCTACGGGTGGTGACGGCGCCACCCCGGACACACCGGGATCCGGGCCGCCGGCACGGGTGGCGATGGCACCACCCCGGACACGCCGGGATCCGGACGCCGGGACGTCGAGATCTAGACGCCGGGACACGGAACGGGCCCCGGACGACACGCGTCCGGGGCCCGGTGGGGCAGGGGAGTGGCGCTACCAGGAGCCGGCGGTGGGGCCGGCGGAGCCGCCGCGCCGGCGCAGGTACTTCTCGAACTCCTGGGCGATCTCGTCGCCGGTCAGCGGGGTGATGCCCGCGTCGCCGACGCGTTCCTCCAGCTCGCGCACGTACTCGCCGAGCTCCGCGTCCTGCTCGGCGGCGCTGCGCACCCGCTGCTCCCACTCGGCGGCCTCCTCGGCGAGGTCGGCCATCGGCACCGGCAGGTCGAGCACCTCCTCGACGCGGTGCAGCAGGGCGAGGGTCGCCTTCGGGCAGGGCGGGTTGTTGGCGTAGTGCGGCACGTGCACCCAGAACGAAACCGCGTCGACCTCGGCGCGGTTGCAGGCGTCGTGCAGCACGCCCACGATGCCGGTCGGGCCGTCGTAGCGGGTGGGGGTGAGCTGGTAGCGCCGCGCGGCCTCCGCGTCGGAGGCGCTGCCGCTGATCGGCAGGGGCCGGGTGTACGGCACGTCGGCCAGCAGGGCGCCGAGCACGACCACCCGCTCGACCTCCAGGCTGTGGCAGATCTCCAGCACCTGCTCGCAGAAGGTGCGCCACCGCATGCTCGGCTCGATGCCCCGGATCAGCACCACGTCGCGTTCGGTGCCCTCGGGGCTGGCCACCATGAAGCGCGTGGTGGGCCACTCCACCCGGCGGGTCTCGCCCTCGGCCATCGTGATGGTGGGGCGGCTGACCTGGAAGTCGTAGAAGTCCTCCGGGTCGAGCTCGGTGACCTGCCGGGCCTGCCACACCTGCTCCAGGTGCTCGACGGCGGCCGTGGACGCGTCGGCGGCGTCGTTCCAGCCCTCGAACGCGGCGATCGCCACGGGGGACCGCAGCACCGGCAGTCCGTCGAACTCGGTCACGCCGTCACCTCACCCTGCTCGTCGGGGACGGTGCCGGGACCGTACCCGGCCGCCCGCCCGCCGGGCGCGGTGCTTCTGCTGTAGTCCTTCACGTCCGCCAGCCTACGTGCCGGGGCGGGAAGCGGCCCGTCGGCCGCGCCGGTCGGGCCGACCCTCAGCCGGTCATACCGCAACCAACCGGACGGCGTGATCCCGCTGACAGAATGTGGGAAGGCAGGCACGGGGGGATCCATCGGGCCGGGTCGGCACTAACCTGATCCCGTGCGGACCTCAATGCTCGACGTGTTGGCAGACCGGATCCTCATCGCCGACGGCGCGATGGGCACGATGCTGCAGGCGGCCGACCTCACCCTCGACGACTTCGAGGGCTACGAGGGCTGTAACGAGATCCTCAACGTGACGCGGCCGGACGTGGTGCGCGGGGTGCACGAGGCGTACCTCGCCGCCGGCGCGGACTGCGTGGAGACCAACACCTTCGGCGCCAACCTCGCCAACCTCGGCGAGTACGACATCCAGCACCGCATCCGCGAGCTGTCCGAGGCGGGGGCCCGGATCGCCCGGGAGGCCGCCGACGCGTACGCCACGGCGGAGCGGCCCCGCTTCGTGCTCGGCTCGATCGGGCCGGGCACCAAGCTGCCCACCCTCGGGCACGCCGCCTACGCGACCCTGCGCGACGCGTACGCCGAGAACGCCGCCGGCCTGATCGCGGGCGGCGCGGACGCCCTGATCGTCGAGACCTGTCAGGACCTGCTCCAGGTCAAGGCGGCGGTCGTCGGGTCCCGGCGGGCGATGGCGGAGGCCGGCCGGACGGTGCCGCTGATCTGCCACGTCACCGTCGAGACCACCGGCACCATGCTGCTGGGCAGCGAGATCGGCGCGGCGCTGACCGCCATCGAGCCGCTCGGGGTGGACCTGATCGGGCTGAACTGCGCGACCGGCCCGGCCGAGATGAGCGAGCACCTGCGCTACCTCTCCCAGCACGCCCGGGTGCCGCTGTCGGTGATGCCCAACGCGGGCCTGCCGCAGCTCACCGCCGACGGGGCGGTCTACCCGCTGACCCCGGTGGAGCTGGCCGACGCGCTCGAACGCTTCGTCACCGAGTACGGCGTCTCGCTCGTCGGCGGCTGCTGCGGCAGCACCCCCGAGCACATCCGGGTGGTCGCCGAGCGGCTGCACGGGGCCCGGCCGGGCCCGCGCGAGCCCCGGCGGGAGCCGGGCGTCGCCTCGATCTACCACCACGTGCCGTTCGCCCAGGACGCCAGCGTGCTGATGGTGGGGGAGCGCACCAACGCCAACGGCTCCAAGGCGTTCCGCGAGGCGATGCTCGCCGGGGACTGGCAGTCCTGCGTGGAGATCGCCCGCAGCCAGGCCCGCGACGGCTCGCACCTGCTGGACCTGTGCGTCGACTACGTGGGCCGCGACGGTACCCGGGACATGCGCGAGCTGGCCGGGCGGTTCGCCACCGCGTCCACGCTGCCCATCATGCTGGACTCGACCGAGCCGGCGGTGATCGAGGCCGGGCTGGAGATGCTAGGTGGGCGGTGCGTGGTCAACTCCGTCAACTTCGAGGACGGCGACGGCCCCGGCTCCCGCTACGCGCGGGTGATGCCGGTGGTCAGGGAGCACGGCGCCGCGGTGGTGGCGCTGCTGATCGACGAGGAGGGCCAGGCCCGCACCCGGGAGTGGAAGGTGCGGGTCGCGGCCCGGCTGATCGAGGACCTCACCGGCCGCTGGGGCCTGGACCTGTCCGACATCCTGATCGACGCGTTGACCTTCCCGATCGCCACCGGGCAGGAGGAGACCCGCCGCGACGGCCTGGAGACCATCGAGGCGATCCGGGAGATCGCCCGCCGCTATCCCGGGGTCAACTTCACCCTGGGCGTCTCCAACGTCTCGTTCGGCCTCAACCCGGCGGCGCGGCAGGTGCTGAACTCGGTGTTCCTGCACGAGTGCGTGCAGGCGGGGCTCACCTCGGCGATCGTGCACGCCAGCAAGATCCTGCCGATGTCGAAGATCCCCGACGAGCAGCGCGAGATCGCGCTCGACCTGGTCTACGACCGCCGCCGGGAGGGCTACGACCCGGTGCAGCGCTTCATCGAGGTCTTCGAGGGCGTCGACGCCGCCTCGGCGCGCGCCGGCCGGGCCGAGGAGTTGGCCGCGCTGCCGCTGGACGAGCGGCTCAAGCGGCGCATCGTCGACGGCGAGCGCAACGGCCTGGAGGCCGACCTGGAGGCGTCGATGGCCGGCGGCCGGGCCCCGCTGTCGATCATCAACGACATCCTGCTGGACGGCATGAAGGTCGTCGGCGAGCTGTTCGGCTCCGGGCAGATGCAGTTGCCGTTCGTGCTCCAGTCCGCCGAGGTGATGAAGACGGCGGTGGCCTACCTGGAGCCGCACATGGAGAAGGCCGACGACGGCGGCAAGGGCCGCATCGTGCTCGCCACGGTCAAGGGCGACGTGCACGACATCGGCAAGAACCTGGTGGACATCATCCTGTCCAACAACGGCTACGAGGTGGTGAACATCGGCATCAAGCAGCCGATCAACGCCATCTTGGACGCCGCCGAGCAGCACCGCGCGGACGCCATCGGCATGTCGGGCCTGCTGGTCAAGAGCACGGTCATCATGAGGGAGAACCTGGCCGAGATGGCCACGCGCGGGGTCGCGGAGCGCTGGCCGGTGCTGCTGGGTGGGGCCGCGCTGACCCGGGCGTACGTCGAGGACGACCTGCGGTCGATGTTCCCCGGCCAGGTGCACTACGCGCGCGACGCCTTCGAGGGGCTGTCCCTGATGGACCGGGTGATGGCCGCCAAGCGCGGCGGGGCGCCCGTGATCGACGCCGAGCGGGAGGCGGCCCTGGCGGCCCGCCGGGCTCGCCGGGAGCGGCAGCGGGCGATCGTCAGCGAGGCGCTGCCGGCGCTGGACGACGCCTCGGTCCGCTCCGACGTGGCCACCGACGTCGAGGTGCCGACCCCGCCGTTCCTGGGCACCCGGGTCGTCAAGGGGGTGCCGCTGGCCGACTACGCGGCGCTGCTCGACGAGCGGGCCACCTTCCTCGGGCAGTGGGGGCTGCGGGGCGCCCGGGGCGGCAAGGGGCCGTCCTACGAGGAGCTGGTCGAGACGGAGGGCCGGCCGCGGCTGCGCTACTGGCTGGACCGGCTGATCGCCGACCAGGTGCTGGAGGCGGCCGTCGTCTACGGCTACTTCCCCGCGTACGCGGAGGGCAACGACCTGGTGGTGCTGGACGAGAACGGGCACGCCGAGCGGGCCCGGTTCTCCTTCCCCCGGCAGCGCCAGGAGCGGCGGCTCTGCCTGGCCGACTTCTTCCGGCCGCGAGGCGACGAGCTGGACGTGGTGGCGTTGCAGCTGGTCACCGTGGGCCAGCCGGTCAGCGAGTACGCCGCCAAGCTGTTCGCCCGCAACGAGTACCGCGACTACCTGGAGGTGCACGGGTTGTCCGTGCAGCTCACCGAGGCCCTCGCGGAGTACTGGCACCGGCGGATCCGCGCCGAGCTGACCCTGCCCGGCGGCCGGACGGTGGCCGACGACGACCCGGCCGACCTGGCGGGTCTGCTGCGCACCGACTACCGGGGCTGCCGGTACGCGTTCGGCTATCCGGCCTGCCCCGACCTGGAGGACCGCGCGAAGATCGTGGAGCTGCTGGGCGCGGAGCGGATCGGTGTGCAGCTGTCGGAGGAGTTCCAGCTCATGCCGGAGCAGGCCACGGACGCCATCGTGGTGCACCACCCGGAGGCGAGCTACTTCAACGCCAAGTGATTACGGCAGGCCATGACCTGCGGCGAAGCCCTCGGAGCGCCCCTTGCGTCGCATCCACCGCGGTCTGTTTAGCTGACAGCAGTTTGTCCGTCGGCCGTCGCGTGGCCTAGCTTCATGATCATGCGTGAGGTTGAGACGGGTGACGGACGGCGCCTGGCGGTCGAGGAGTGGGGCGTTCCCGACGGAACGCCGGTGGTGTCGGTATGCGGCAGTCCGATGAGCCGCCTGGCGCGGTATCCCGATCCGGCGCTCTTCGAGCGGCTCGGCGTGCGGCTCGTCACCTACGACCGGCCCGGGTTCGGTCGCTCGACACCGAGGCCGGGCCGTCGGGTGGTTGACGGTGCCGAGGACATCGCCGCGATCGTCGACGCGCTCGGCCTGGGCCGGCTTTCGGTCATGGGGGTGTCCGGGGGCGGGCCGCACGCTCTGGCGTTCGCCGCCCGCTACCCGGAGCGGGTCGCCCGGGTAGGGGTGCTGGCGAGCCTGGCCCCCCGCGACGCCGCCGGCCTCGACTGGACGGCCGGGATGGCCGACGGCAATCGCCGCAGCGCTGCCGCGGCCCTACAGGGTCGGGCAGCCGTCGAGGCGCACCTGTCGGCCGTGGATCAGGCCGGGCCGGCGCTGCTGCCCGCGAACGATCAGGCCGTGCTCGCTCGGCCAGAGATCAGCGCCATGCTCGAGGCCGCGTTCACCGAGGCCGTCCGGCCGGGCCTCGACGGCTGGGTCGACGACGTACACGCCCTTTTCGGCCTGCCCTGGGGTTTCGACCCGCAGGCCGTGTCGCGACCGGTGCGGGTGTGGCACGGGGCGCTCGACCAGGCCGTGCCCGTCACGCACGGCCGGTGGCTCGCGGCGCGCATCCCCGGCGCCGAGCTCGAGGTCCAGCCGGATGCCGGCCACGCCGGTCACTTCGACGCGACGCCGGCCGTCCTCGAGTGGCTGGTCAGGGCGCACGCCAAGTCGAACGCCCACTGAATCGCCGCTCGGACGGGCGGGTCGGACTCGGACGAGCTGGCAGGCAGGGTGCCGGCGCCGACGTCTCATTAGGATGCTCGCATGCCTCGGCCGGTGGTCTTCGATCTCTACCACACCCTGATCCAGGGCGCCGACGACGAGCGTGACCGGGTGGTCGGCGAGATGGCGGTCATGGTCGGGGTGGCTCCGGCCGCGCTGGTCGCCGCCTACCACGCCACCTGGCGGGACCGGATGGTCCGGTGGGACGTGGAGGAGACCATCCGGATCCTCGCCGGACGCCTCGGCGGCGCACCAGCCGACGAACAGGTGGCACGGGCCGGTGTACATCGGCGAGCGCTCAGCCACCGGGTGCTGGACAGCGTCTCGACCGCCACCCTCGACGTGCTCGACGCGCTGCGCGACGACGGACATCCGCTGGCCCTGATCAGCAACGCCACCTCGGACACTGCCGAGGCATGGCCGCAGAGCCGGCTCGCCCACCGGTTCGACGTCGCGGTCTTCTCCTGCGACGTCGGGCTGTCCAAGCCGGACCCGGCGATCTATCACCTCGCTGCCGAGGGCCTGGGCGTCGGGCCGGCGGAGTGCGTCTTCGTTGGCGACGGCTCAGACGGCGAGCTGGCCGGGGCGGCAGCGGTCGGGATGACCGTCCTCCGGACCACGGAGCACAACGACACCGACCCCGGCTGGGGCGGGCCGGTCATCGCCACCTTGGCCGATCTGCCCGCCATGCTCCGGGAGCGTCGCGGCCCCGGCGGTCAGTCGTCCTGCGCGGCCGCGCATGGGCGGAGCGCATTCACACAGCCCTCTGTGCCGACAGATGACGAAGGTGGGGCCGCTGAGCGCGGCCCGATGGCGTGACCCGGCTCAGGGCTCAGCGCGTCCCGCCCAGTCTCGCGCAGGCCGGCACGGTGAGGGCGGCGCCGAGCAAGAGCATCGCGACGACGGCGGCGGTTTCGACGTCGGGCCCGAGTGTGGCGCTCACTGCCACACTGACGTCCGTCACGGCGCCTGCGCCGCCGCCGGCGATCGCAACGGAGTACACGACGCCGTCGCTCTCGCCCGCCACCGGCACCGGCCGGCTCACCCAGGCGCCGTACCCGGCGGCGCAGGCCGTCGTGGCCAGCAGCACGACGCCGACCGTGACGACCGACGGGGCGGCGCCGTGGCGCCGCACCGCGCGGTGCACGAGCCACGCGTACCCGCCGAGCACGATCAGCGCCGCCAGGGCCACGTCCGTGGCCGAACCGAGCAGCCCCGCGGCCGACGCGCCGGGGAGGAGCGCGACGATCAGCAGGGTGCCCAGGGTGAGCGCGCCCACGACCGGCGCCGCGCGGCCGACCCGGCGCAGCCGCTCCGCCGGCAACCGTCCCACGGCGACGCCGACGAAGGCACAGGCCAGGACGAGGCAGCCCGCCGTGGCCACCTGGCGCAGGAACTGCGCCCGCTGTCGTACCGGATCGGTCACCAGCGCGATCAGCTCACTCGCGCTCGCCGGGGTGTGGCCGAACGGCGAGGCCGCCCATCCCGACAACTGCACGGCGCCCGCGAGGGCGATCGAGAGCAGGACGCCCCGCACCAGCAGGCGCGTCGTCCGGGGTACGGCGGGGTCGGTCACGGCGGGGTGGACGGCGAGGAGGCCGAGGACGACGGCACCGCCGGCGCCGGTCGCCCAGACGGAGCCGAGGAGCGCGCCCACGACGGCCAGCAGCGCGGCCCCGAGCAGCAGCGGGGTCGGCTTCCGTGGAGGCATCCGCACAGGGTAGCCGGGCATGGCGGACGCGGAAGACCCGAGCGGTCGCGTCACGCCGGCCGAGTTGGCCGGTCCACCCGACCGGGCGCACTGCCCGGACATCGGCGCGGACGACGTCCGGCGCCGGCGACCGGGTTCACTGGGCGAGGCCCTCTTCAACCACTTGGACCGACCTGGACTCGTCAATCGGCGCCCGGCCGTGACGGGGTGGATGCGGCCCACGGCGTCGGCCGGACCGTTACGAGCGGTCCTCCGCGGCGACCGGCCCGGCGGGGCCTCGGTCCGGGAGGCCGCCGGGATCCTGGTGGGCGGCCTGCGACCGTGCGGCGCGGCGGATGTCGAGCAGGTGGTGTTCGCCCTCGTGGATCGTGTGCCGGCCGAGCCACAGCAGCGTCCGGGCCTGCGGTCGCGGCCACGGGTAGACCCCGGTGCGGGCGAGGTCGGCGGGGCCGAGCACGCGGAAGCGGGCGGCGAGGTCGTCGGCGGCCGCTCCCAGCGCGGCCAGCACGGCCGCGGGATCCTGTTCGTTGTACGCCTCGGCGACGGCCCGCTCGTCGCGTCCCATCGGGGCGAACTCCGGCTCGTCGACGCGCAGCGCCAGGGCGAGCCGTTCGGCCTGCACGCCGAGCACGTCCCGGACGTGGCAGGCGTACTCCAGCGGCGACCACACGCCCTCGGCCGGTCGCCGGCGTACCTGCCACACCTCGGCGAGGGCGGCGGCGTAGCGGCCGCCCAGCGCCCGCAGGAGCGTCGGCAGTTCGTCGGGGGAGACGTCGGTGTAGTCGAAGCCGCACTCGTCGCACCGGTCCATCCGCCGAGGGTAGCGGCGGCACCGGGCCGCCGTCACGACCGCCACCGGTCGACCGCCACCGATGGACCAGCAGCCGTCACCGGCGGGGCCGCGACCGCCACCGACGGAGCCCCGCCCGCCACCGACGGAGCCCCGCCCGTCACCGACGGAGCCGCGCCCGTCACCGACGGAGCCGCGCCCGTCACCGACGGACCCGCGAGCGTCACCAACGGACCCGAGAGCGTCACCGGTGGACCCGCCCGAGGAAGTCGCGCAGCAGCCGGACCACGTCGTCGAGATGCGTCTCCAGCAGCCAGTGCCCGCCGTCGAGCAGGTGCAGCTCGGCGTCGGGCAGGTCCCGCAGGTAGGCGCGGGCGGCGCCCTCGGGCATGTAGCCGTCGTGCGGCCCCCAGACGATCAGTGTCGGCGGCCGGTGCCGTCGCAGGTATTCCTGCTGCCGGGGGAACCAGGAGACGGTGCTGCCCTGGTCGGCGAGGAGGCGGACCAGGTTGGCGCGCCGCCGTGGCGTGGTCAGCGCGGCGGCGAGCCGCCACAGGTCCGGGCTGACCCGGTCGCGCAGCCGGTCGGGCAGCTCCCCGAGGAACTCCGTGCGGAAGCCCTCCTCGCCGACGGCCGAGGCGAGGCGGTCGCGACCCTCGTCGGTCGGATCGCGCCAGAACTGCTTGAGCGGCTCGTACCTGGGACCGTGCTGGTCGGGGTAGATGTCGCCGTTCTGGATGACCAGGCCGGCGACCCGCTCCGGGGCCGACATCGCCAGGCGCAGCCCGAACTGGCTGCCGTAGTCCTGGAGGTAGATCACGTATCGGGTGAGGCGCAGCGCCTCGGTGAACCGGCGCAGCACCTCGGCGTGGGCGTCGAAGGTGTACGCGAACCGGTCGGGGTCGGGCGTGTCGCTGTAGCCGAAGCCGGGCTGGTCGGGGGCGATCGCCCGCCACCGGTCGCCGAGCGCGGGGAGGAGGTGACGAAACTGGAACGACGACGACGGGTATCCGTGCGGCAGGAGCACCACCGGCGCGGTCGCCGGCCCGGTCTCCCGGTAGAAGATGCCGATCCCGTCGACGTCGACGGTCCGGTGGTGCACGGCTGCGGAGGTCACCGGCGTCTCCTCACCAGGCGCGGTACTCGGGCGGCCCCTCCGACGGTGCCAGAAATCGTCGCCGCGCGGGGGCGAGCCGGCGGGAAACGGCCGGCCGGGTCCGGTCCCGGCCGGCGGCGCGTCGCTCGGGCGCGTCGCCGCACCGGCTGGGCACAATCGGCTGATGGAGATGCCACGGACAGTGTCGGCCGACGAGTGGCGGCAGGCCCGCGACGACCTGCTGAAGGCCGAGAAGGAGCTCACCCGCGCGCAGGACGCGCTCGCCGCCCGCCGGCGTCGCCTCCCGATGGTCCGCTTCGACAACGGCTACCGGTTCGACAGCCCCACCGGCGCCCGCACGCTGCTCGACCTGTTCGAGGGCCGGCGTCAGCTCGTGGTCTACCAGTTCATGGACAGCGGCCCCGACCACCACTGCCCGGGCTGCACGTGGTTCACCGACAGCGTGCCGGCGACCGGGCTGGCGCGGCTGGCGCAGCGGGGCATCAGCTGGGCGACCGTGTCGGACATGCCGCTGGCGCAGATCGAGGCGTACAAGGCGCGCCGGGGCTGGACGCTGCCGTTCGTCTCGTCGCACGGCACGTCGTTCGCGGCTGACTGCGGGGCCGGGCGTGGCTTCATGCTCAGCGTCTTCCTGCGCGACGGCGAGGACGTCTACCGGACCTACGACACCACCGCACGTGGCGTCGACCGGCTCGTCTTCGTCAACAACATCCTCGACCTCACCCCGTACGGCCGGCAGGAGGACTGGGAGGACTCCCCGCCCGGCTGGCCGCAGCAGCCCACGTACGGCTGACCCGCCGGCCCGGGTCCGCGGCCGTCCGGGGCCCGGCGTGGACGGGCGCCGCCGGGGCGCGTGGCTCGGCCGGACGGCGTGACGTTCGACCGAACCGTCGCTCCGCACGGCCGGTCGGTGGTCACATGATCGTGATTCCTGGCAGGGTTGGGGGATGGCCGTGTCACTCCGCTCGCGTCTCACCGACTGGACCGTCTCCGTACCGCTGCTCGCGATCGTGGCGTTGTTACTCACCTGGGGACGCGAGCTGCCCGGCCCGGTCGTGGTCGTCGTGGCGGCCTTCCTGGCCGGCGCGGTGCTGGCCGCCGTGCACCACGCCGAGGTGGTCGCCCACAAGGTGGGCGAGCCGTACGGTTCGCTGGTCCTCGCCGTGGCCGTCACCGTCATCGAGGTCGCCCTCATCGTCACCCTCATGATCAGCGGTGGTGAGAAGACGCAGTCGCTCGCGCGGGACACCGTCTTCGCCGCGGTGATGATCACCTGTAACGGGATACTCGGCCTGTCGCTGCTGATCGGCGCGCTGCGCCGCAGGGTCGCCGTGTTCAACTCGGAGGGCACCGGCGGCGCGCTGGCCACCGTCGCCACCCTCGCGGCACTGAGCCTCGTGGTGCCGACCTTCACCAGCCGGCCGGGCCCGCAGTTCAGCCCCGCCCAGCTCGCCTTCGCCGCCGTGGCGTCGCTCGCGCTCTACGGCCTGTTCGTGTTGGTGCAGACCGGCCGTCACCGCGACTACTTCCTGCCGGTCACCAGCGAGGGGCGGGTGGTCGACGCCGACGGGCACGCCGCGCCGCCGTCGAACCGGGCCGCCCTGCTCAGCCTCGGCCTGCTGCTGGTGGCGCTGGTCGCCGTGGTCGGCGACGCCAAGACGGTCTCCCCGGCGATCGAGTCCGCCGTCGCCGGCGCGAACCTGCCCCCGTCCTTCGTCGGCGTGGTGATCGCGCTGCTGGTGCTGCTGCCCGAGACGCTCGCCGCCGCCCGCGCCGCCCGCCGCGACCGCGTGCAGATCAGCCTGAACCTGGCGCTCGGCTCCGCCATGGCGAGTATCGGGCTGACCATCCCGGCCATAGCGATCGCCTCGATCTGGCTGGACGGCCCGTTGCTGCTCGGTCTCGGCGGCACCCAGCTCACCCTGCTCGCCCTCACCGTCGTCACCGGCGTCCTGACCGTGGTGCCGGGGCGCGCCACCGTGCTGCAGGGCGGCGTGCACCTGGTGCTGCTCGCCGCGTTCGTGTTCCTCGCCGCCAGCCCCTGAGCCCGCCGCCGCCGCTGCGTCGCCCGCCGCCGCCGCTGCGCCGCCCGCCGCCGACGTGTCGCCGGCCCTCGACGTGCCGGCCGGGCGCTGTCCCTCGGCCTCACCCGGCGTTGTCGCGTCGGCGCGGACGGCGCGGCCCGGCATGACGCGCGCGCCGCCGGGGTACTGCACCCGGCATCGCCGACGCCGGGGAGGGCACAGTGACGACGCGCGTGGGACGCCGGCCGTGGAGCGTGCTCGCCGGCCTCGCGACGGCTCTCGTCGTGGCGGCCGGCTGCGTGGTCGGCGGGGTGTCCGAGCCCGCGGGGCAGGAGCCCCCGCCCGGCCGCTCCGGCGGCGCGTCGCCCGGGCAGACCCGGGCGGACGGCACCACCAGCGTCGAGGAGTTCCAGCAGGACGTCGCCGACGCGCGGGGCCTCGCCGAGCGCTACTGGGCCGCCCGGTTCCGCGCCTCGGGGGAGCGGTTCCGCCCGGTCCGCCGGGTCATCCCCTACCAGCGCGACGGCGAGGTGTCCTGCGGCGGGCAGGGGCTGCCGCGCAACAACGCCGTCTACTGCTCGGCCGGCGACTTCATCGCCTACGACGTGAACTGGTCGGTGGGGGCGTTCCGCCAGGTCGGTGACGCGTTCGTGTTCTACCTGCTCGGCCACGAGTACGCGCACGCCATCCAGGTCCGCCTCGGCATCCGCTACAGCTACACCATCCAGCAGGAACTCCAGGCCGACTGCATGGCCGGGGCGTACCTCGGCGACTCGGTGCGCTCCGGGGCGCTGACGCTCGACAACGGTGACCTCGAGGAGTTCCGCGAGGGACTCCTCGCCGTCGGTGACGACCCCGGCCAGCCGTGGTTCGCCGAGGGCTCGCACGGCACCGCCGAGCAGCGCACCGAGTACTTCTTCCGCGGCTACGAGCGGTCCCTGGACGCCTGCGGCCTGCGCTGACCACGAGGGGGCCGAAGCCACCCGCCGCGCGGCCCGCCCCCTCGGTCCACCCGCGACCCGTCGGTCAGGTCACCCCGGTGGCACCCGCACGCGGCGGCGGCGTCCCGGCTGGAAGGATCACGGGGGTACGCCACCCGAGGAGGATCTCCTGAGCAGCCACCACCCCGCCGCCGTGCTCTTCGACATGGACGGCACCCTGGTCGACAGCGAGAAGCTGTGGGACGTCGCGCTGCACGAGCTGGCGGCCCGGTACGGCGGCGTCCTCTCCGACGCGACCCGCAAGGCGATGGTGGGCTGCAGCATGGCCGTGTCGATGCGGCTCCTGCACGACGACCTGGGCCAGCCGGAACGCGACCCCGACGCCAGCGCGGCGTGGATCAACGCCCGCGTCCTGGAGCTGTTCCGCACCGGGCTGAGCTGGCGTCCCGGCGCCCTGACGCTGCTGCGGGCCGTACGCGCGGCGGGCATCCCGACGGCGCTGGTGACCTCCAGCGGCCGGTCCCTGGTGGAGGTCGCGCTGGACACCCTGGGGCGGGACAGCTTCGACGCGGTGGTCTGCGGCGACGAGGTCGACGCGGCCAAGCCGCACCCGGAGCCGTACCTGACCGCGGCCCGCCTGCTCGACGTGCCGATCGCCCGCTGCGTGGCGATCGAGGACTCCCCGACGGGGGTGGCCAGCGCGCTCGCCGCCGGCGCGGCGGTGCTGGCCGTGCCGGCGGAGGTGCCGATCGGGCCGCTGCGCGGCGTACACCAGGTGGAGAGCCTGACGGGAGCGGACCTGGAGCTGCTGGCGGCCCTGCTCGGCGCGCCCCCGGCCGACGCCTGACCCGGCGGGCGAGCGGCGGAGGGTGGCCCGACGCGACGAGGGGCCCCGCCGGCCGGCGGGACCCCTCGCGTGCGGGCGTCGCGATCAGTCGTGGGCGATGGCGCCCAGGACGTTGATCCGGGCGGCCCGGACCGCCGGCAGCGCGGCGGCGACGACCCCGATGATCGCGGCCAGGCCGAGGAAGACCCCCATCTGGGACCAGGGCAGCACCAGGTCGGTGATTCCCTCGTCGCGGAGCGCCTCCACCACGGCCGCGCCGAGACCGGCGCCGACGGCGACACCGAGCAGCGCGCCGAAGACCGAGATCACCACCGCCTCTACGGTGATCATCCGCATGGTCTGCGCCCGCCGCAGGCCGATGGCCCGCAGCAGCCCCAGCTCGCGGGTGCGCTCCAGCACCGACAGCGCCAGGGTGTTGACGATGCCGAGCACGGCGATCACGATGGCCAGCGCCAGCAGGATCTGGATCATCGTGAGCAGGCCGTCGAGCTGGCCGGTCTGCTGGTCGATGAACGCCTGCCGGTCCACCACCGCCACCTCGGGGGAGTCGGCCAGCAGCGCCTCGATCCGCGGCTGCACGTCGGCGACCCGGGTGCCCGGGGCCAGCTGGATGAAGCCCTGGATCGGCTGCGGGACGGCGAAGTCGCGCGCCGCGTCCGGCGGCAGCACCACCGGGTTCGTCAGCTGGCTGCTGGCGTAGATGCCGGTCACCGTGTAGGTCCGTGCCTCGCCCCGGGCCAGCTGCACCGGCACCTGCGAGCCGACGGAGAGCCCGCGCGACTTCGCGGTGTCCGAGCTGACCAGCATCTCGTCCGGCGCGAGCCGGTCGATGTTCCCGGCGGTGGCCTCGGCGCCGAAGACCTGCCGCAGCGCGGCGACGTCGCTGCTCACCGCGACCCACGTCCGGGTGCCGCCGACCACCGCCATGTCGCCGTACTCGCCGTCGGCGAGGCGCACCCCGGGGATCGCCGCGGCCTTCTCCAGCACCCCCGGATCGAAGGTCGGCGGCCGGGGGCCGCTCTGCGCCCCGGAGATCACCAGCTCCGCCTTCAGCGTGCCCTGGGCGAGTGCGCCGATGCTGCTCTTCGCCGAGTCCAGGATCACGGTCACCCCGGTGACCAGGGCGATGCCCACCATCAGCGCCGCGGCGGTGATGGCGGTGCGGCGCGGGTTGCGGCCGGAGTTGAGCCGGCCCAGCTTGCCCGGCACCGACCAGGCGAAGATCGCGCCGAGCAGGCTCACCACCGGCCGGCTGATCAGCGGGGTCAGCAGCGCCACGCCGATGAAGGCGAACAGCACGCCGCCGAGGATGGTGACCAGGGTGCCGTCCCCGGCGTTGCCCGTCAGGCCCAGGGCCAGCAGCCCGGCGCCGACGGCGGTGACGATCCCACCGGCCACCGTGACCTTGGTCAGCGGGCGGTCGGGGTTGGCCACGTCCTGCATCGCCGCGATCGGCGGGATCCGGGACGCCCGCAGGGCCGGCAGCAGCGCCGCCACCACGGTGATCACCAGGCCGACGGCGAACGCGCCGACCACGGCGGACAGCGGCACCCCGACGCCGGCCAGGGTCAGCCCGCCGGCGAAGGTGCTGAACAGGTACGCCAGCAGCGCGCCGATGCCGATGCCCGCGCCCAGGCCGAGCACCGAGGCGATCAGCCCCACCGCGACGGCCTCCAGCACCACCGACCCGATGATCTGTCGGCCGCTGGCCCCGATGGCGCGCATCAGCGCCAGCTCCCGGGTGCGCTGCGCCACGATGATCGAGAAGGTGTTGAGGATCAGGAAGGTGCCCACCAGCAGCGCCACCGCGGCGAAACCGAGCAGGATCCGGTTGAAGAAGGACAGCGCCTCCTTCATGCTGGCCGCCGCCTCCTCGGACAACTGCTCGCCGGTCTTCACCTCGTAGTCGGCGCCCACCGCGGCGGCCACGGCGTCGCGCAGCGCCTCCTCCGACACCCCGCCGGCGGCGGTGACCGTGATGTTGCTGAAGGTGTCCGGCGCGCCGAGCATCAGCCGCTGCGCGACGGGCGTGGTGAACATGATCTCGTTGGCGCCGCCGATGGAGTCCCGGTCGCCGCTGTAGCCGAAGACGCCGACGATGGTGAACTCCCGCTTCGGCTGGAGGGTCAGCACGCCGACCCGGTCGCCGACCTTCACCTTGCCGGCCGTGGCCAGCGCCTTGTTGATCACGATCTCGTCGTCGGCCTGCGGCGCCCGGCCCTCGCGCAGGCGCACCAGGTCGCTCTCGCCCGTCCAGTTCTCGCCCAGCTGCGGCGGGCCGAACGACGCGACGACCTTGCCGTTGCTGCCGATCATCCGCGCCCCGTCGACGCCGACGACCCCGGTCGCCTCGGCCACGCCGGGCACCGCCCGGACCTTGTCCAGGGTGGCCGCCGGCAGCGGCGGGGGCACCTGCATGCCCTCGGCTTCCGCGACGTCGATCTTCGGCTTGGCGGCGACGTTGACGTCCACCCCCTCGTACGCGTCGGCGAAGATCGCGTCGAACGAACGGCCGAGCGTGTCGGTGAGCACGAACGCGCCGGAGACGAACATGACGCCCAGCACCACGGCCAGGCCGGAGAGGATCAGCCGGACCTTGCGGGCCAGCAGGCTCTTCCACGTCGCGCGGAACATCAGCGGGCCACCTCGGTGACGGTGTCCAGCTTCTTCATGGTGTCCAGCACCGTCTCGGCGGTGGGCTCGATCAGCTCCGAGACGATCTGCCCGTCGGCGAGGAAGACCACCCGGTCGGCGTACGCGGCCGCGGTCGGGTCGTGGGTGACCATGACGATGGTCTGCCCGTGCTCGCGTACGGAGTTGCGCAGGAAGTTCAGCACCTCCGCGCCGGAGCGGGAGTCCAGGTTGCCCGTCGGCTCGTCGGCGAAGATCACCTCGGGCCGGGAGACCAGCGCCCGGGCGCAGGCGACCCGCTGCTGCTGCCCGCCGGAGAGCTGCGCCGGCCGGTGACCCAGGCGATCCTGCAGGCCCACCGTGGCGATCACCGTGTCGTACCAGGCCGGGTCCGGCTTGCGCCCGGCGATCGACAGCGGCAGCAGGATGTTCTCCTTCGCCGTCAGGGTCGGCAGCAGGTTGAACTGCTGGAAGATGAAGCCGACCTTGTCCCGGCGCAGCTTCGTCAGGCCGGCGTCGCCGAGGCCGGTGACGGTGGTGTCGCCGATCGACACGGTGCCGCGGGTGACCGAGTCGAGCCCGGCCAGGCAGTGCATCAGCGTCGACTTGCCCGAGCCCGACGGGCCCATGATCGCGGTGAACCGGCCCCGCTCGAACTCCGCGGTGACCCCCCGCAGCGCGACGACCTGCGCCTCGCCGCTGCCGTACACCTTCCACACGTCGTTCGCCCGGGCCGCGGCCTGCGCCTGCTGGCCTATCGTCGCGGTCACGTCATCTACCTCTTCCGTCTGATTCTGATCCGCGCCGCCCCCGCTGGTCCGGCGCGGCAGTCCCATCATCGGGTCTCGTCGGCCCCGATCCGTCCGACTCCGGTCGGAGCCGCCGCCCATTTCGCGGTGCGGGTGCCCCCGACGCCGGCTCAGGGTTGCCCCTGACCCGGCGGCCGGCCGCTCTTCCGCCGCGGGACCGATTCTGCACACTGCCGTCACGTGAGAGTCAACCCGCCGGCCCCGCCTGCGGTCACGGTAGGTGACGGCGGCAAGCCACGCCGCGCGTCCGCGGATCCCCGGGTACGACGGTGGCGGCGGGTCGGCCACGCCGGGTCGCTACCCCTTGGGACGGACCAGGCCCGACTCGTACGCCAGCACCACGGCCTGCACCCGGTCGCGCAGCCCCAGCTTGGTCAGCACGTGCCCGACGTGGGTCTTGATGGTGGTCTCGCTGACCGAAAGCGCCCGGGCGATCTCGGCGTTCGACAGCCCCCGGGCCACGTGCACGAGCACCTCCCGCTCGCGTTCGGTCAGCGAGCCGAGGGCCTTCGGCGGGGTCGCCGCCGGGTCGGGCAGCACGTCGGCGAAGCGGTCCAGCAGCCGCTTGAGGATGCGGGGCGCCACCACGGCGTCCCCGGCGGCCACCGTGCGGATCGCCGTGACCAGGTCCTCGGCCGGCACGTCCTTGGCCAGGAAGCCGCTCGCCCCGGCCCGCAGCGCCCCCACCACGTACTCGTCGAGGTCGAACGTGGTCAGGATCAGCACCCGCACCGGCAGCCGGGCGTCGACGATCGCGCGGGTCGCGGTCACCCCGTCCATCCGGGGCATCCGGATGTCCATCAGGACCACGTCGGGCAGCAGCCGGCGGGCCAGGTCCACCGCCTCCAGGCCGTCGCCGGCCTCGGCCACGATGTCCAGGTCGTCCTCCGTGCCGAGCACCATCCGGAAGCCCGTACGCAGCAGCGGCTGGTCGTCGGCGAGCAGGATACGCACCGGCCGTGCCGGCACCGTCGCCTCGGTCACCTGATGCTCCGTCCCTGGTCCCCGGTCCCGCGAAGTGGCCCGGCCGTGATTGTCGCGTACGCCGTCGAGCCGGTCATGCCGCCACCGCGCCCCGCCGCTCCACCGGGATCCGCGCGGCCACCCGGAAGCCGCCGCCCGGGCGCGCCCCGGTGCGCAGCACCCCACCGTAGAGGGCGACCCGTTCCCGCATCCCGACCAGGCCGTGCCCGATCCGGTCGCCGTCCGGCCCGGGGCCGCGCCCGGTGTCGGCGACCTCCACGGCCACGGCGCCCTCGTCGAAGGTCAGCCGCACCTGCGCGGTGGCCGTCCCGGCGTGCTTGAGCGCGTTGGTCAGCGCCTCCTGCACGATCCGGTAGAGGGTCAACGCCACCCCCTCCTCCAGCTCCCCGGGGTCGCCCTCGACGCGCAGCGTGACCGGCAGGCCGGCCTCGCGCACCTGCTCCACGAGGGCCTCGACGCCGGCGAGCCCCGGCTGCGGGGAGAGCTCGGCGGCCGGCTCGGCGTCGGTGCGCAGCACGTCCAGCAGCCGGCGCATCTCCCGCAGGGTGGCCCGGCTGGTCGCCTCGATGGTGGCGATCGCCTCGTCGGCGGCGGCCGGGTCCCTCGGCAGCACCCGCCGGGCGCCGGTGGCCAGCACCCCCATCACGCTGACGTGGTGCGCCACGACGTCGTGCAGCTCCCGGGCGATGCGGCGGCGCTCGTCGGCGACCGCCCGGTCGGCCAGCGAGCGCTGGTTCTCCTCCGCGGAACGGGCCCGCTCCCGCAGCGCCTCGGTGGTGGCCCGCCGCCCGCGCACCGCCCGCCCCACCGAGTAGGAGACGGCCCCGATCAGCAGGTTGTTCAACACCAGGTACGCGGAACCGACGTCCTCCGCCATCGCGTCCATCGGGGCGGTGGCGCTCACCGCCGCGACCGGCAGCCAGATCGCCAGCGCCGCCGCGGTCGCCGTGCGCAGCGGCCGGGTGGCGGCCGTCGTGTAGGTGAGCACCAGGAAGGTCAGGCCCTGCGCGCCCGGCGAGACATCGAGCAGGACGGGCACCGCAAGCGTCGCCACCGCCGCGGCGACGGCGGCCCACGGCGCCACCCGGCGCAACGCCACCGGCGCCGCGCAGACCACGCTCCAGCCCAGCACCGCCACCACGTGCGGCGGCCAGTATTCCCGGGGAGTGAGCGTGGTGAGCACCACCTCCGCCGCGACGAGCCCGAGGGCCAGGAGAGCGTCCGCGGCGGGCGGGTGCCGGCGCAGCCACGCCTTCGGGTCCGACGTCATACCGCGACGCTAGCCGCCGCCGGGCCCGATCGATCGTCGCCCGAGCGGAGCCCGGCCTCCTCCCTGAGGAGGAGACCCGATCCTCCGTCTCGGGGTCACCCGCCGGCCGGACGCTCCGGCCGTCACTCGTCGGCGCCGGGGGGCGCCGGGCGGGACCGGGCGTCGCGCAGCGGATCCGCCGCCACCTGCGCCGGGAACGGCGGCGGGGTGCCCCCGAAGCTCGGACACAGCGCCTGGTGGCTGCACCAGTCGCAGAGCCGGCTCGGCCGGGGGCGGAAGTCCTGCCGCGCCGTCGCCTGCTCGATCGCCCGCCACAGGGCCACCACCGTGCGCTCGAAGCGGAGCAGCTCCTCGGCGTCCGGCGCGTAGTCGCAGACCTCCGCGTCCTTGAGGTAGAGCAGCCGCAGCACCCGGGGCACCACGCCCCGGGTGCGCCACAGCACCAGCGCGTAGAACTTGAGCTGGAACAGCGCCCGCGCCTCGAACGCCTCCCGCGGCGCGCCGCCGGTCTTGTAGTCGACCACCCGCAGCGCGCCGTCCGGCGCCACGTCGAGCCGGTCCAGGTAGCCCCGGATCAGCAGTTCATCGTCGACCACGGCCGAGATCAGGCTCTCCCGCTCGGCCGGCTCCAGCCGGCGCGGATCCTCCACCGCGAAGTAGCCCTCCAGCAGCGCGGCCGCCGACCGGAGGAACTCGGCCGCCGCCGGGTCGTCGCCGGCGGCGAACAGGCCGGCGAGCTCCGGCTGCTCCGTGACCAGCCGATCCCACTGCGGGGCCACCAGGTCGCCGGCGGCGGTCGGGGTGCGCCCGTCGGCGGGCAGGTCGAACAGCCGCTCCAGCACGGCGTGCACCAGCGTGCCCCGCGCCTGCTCGACGGTGGGCCGCTCCGGCAGCCGGTCGATGCTGCGGAACCGGTAGAGCAGCGGGCAGGTCTTGAAATCCGCCGCCCGCGACGGCGACAGCGAGGCCCGCACCGTCGTCGGCACCTCCGCCGGGGTCGCGGGCTGCTGCGTGGTCACCGGTTCCGCCGTCATGCCCGGAAGGTTAGGGCACCGGTGTGACACCACCGCCGTCGCCGCTCCGGCGCGTGATCTCCCGCCGCGTAGCATCGAGGCGATGGAGCAGACGAGGCGACCGCGGCGCCGACCCGACCCGCGGCCCGGCCTGACCGTGGGCCGCGTCTTCGGGGTGCCGCTGCACCTCAACGGCTCGATGCTGCTGCTCACCCTGCTGGTGACCGTGCTCTACGCGGAGTTCGCCCGCCGCCAGCTCGACCTGTCGCAGCTCGCCGGCTACCTCATCGGCTTCGGCTTCGTGGTCTCCCTGCTCGGCTCGGTGCTCCTGCACGAGCTCGGCCACGCACTGACCGCCCGCCGCCACGGCATCGGGGTGCGCGGCATCACCCTGGAGCTGCTCGGCGGCTACACCGAGATGGACCGCGACGCCCCGTCGCCCCGCGTCGACCTGCTGGTCTCCCTCGCCGGCCCCGCCGTCTCCGCCGTGCTCGGTGCGCTCGCCGTCGCCGCCACCCTCGCCCTGCCCGCCGGCACCCTGGCCAACCAGCTCGCGTTCCAGCTGGCGGTGAGCAACGTCATCGTCGCCGTGTTCAACAGCCTGCCCGGCCTGCCGCTCGACGGCGGCCGCGCGCTGCGGGCGGCGGTCTGGGCCGCCACCGGCGACCGGCACCGGGGCACCGAGGTCGCCGGGTGGGTGGGACGCGCCGTCGCCTTCGGCACCGCCGCGCTGGTCCTCCTGCTCACCCTCACCCGCGACCTCGCGCCGCTCGCCCTGCCGCTGATGCTGCTGGTCGCGTTCACGCTCTGGCGCGGCGCCGGGCAGTCGATCCGGATGGCGCGGGTCAGCCGCCGCCTCCCGCTGATCGACCTGTTCCGGCTGTCCCGGCCGGTGCTCGCCGTGCCCGCCGGCACCCCGCTGGCCGATGAGACCGATGCGACGGCTCAGCCGGCCGAGGAGACCGAGCAGGAAGAGCAGTGCGCCGACTTCGACGAGCAGCGTTGTCGTTTCGTGCATCCGCG
>NZ_JBSGDY010000086.1:0-25694 GCF_053602615.1 Micromonospora sp. NPDC004336 | reverse complement strand
GCCGGAGCCGGGCCCTGCCCGCCGGCCGGCGCGTAGGTCAGCACCACGACGCCGGACTGGAACGTGGTGGCGTCCAGCAGCCGGAACGAGGCCATCCCGTCGCCGCCGGCGAACAGGCGCGTGCCGTCCCCGATCACCACCGGGGCGGTCACCAGGCGGATCTCGTCGACCACCCCGTGTGGCAGCAGCCGGGTAACGAGCGCGTTGCTGCCGAAGACGAGCAGGTCGCCGCTCAGTTCGGCCTTCACCTTCTCGATCCGAGCCACCGGGTCGTCGGCGATGACCGTCGTGTTGTTCCAGGTCGGCGCGTCCAGCGTGGTGGAGACGGCGTACTTGGGCATCGCGTTCATCTTCTCGGCGTATCCCGCCTCGTCGCTCATGCTCGGCCAGGAGGCGGCGAACCCCTCGTACGTGACACGGCCGAGCAGCAACGCCTCGGCGTCCCGCAACTGGCGTAGGCCCTGCTCCATCGAGTCGGCACTCGCGAACTGGAACGCCCACCGCTCCGGCCGTTCAATGACACCGTCGAGCGTAGTGAACATCGAGACGACGAGCTTACCCATGGCGTTCCCTCCAACGATCGGCGCGCGTGGCGCGGTGACGGGTACCAGGTTCGCTCGCCGACGCCGCGCCGGTCTTGGACGTGCGCGCCAAGGACTTGCCCAACCACGCCATCCGGGTGCGGCGCGGGCGGCGGACGCCGAACGGCCCGACGGGTTGGGACGGGAGAGCCGGCTGGCCGAGTTGCCGGCCGGTGACGGTCCCCCGCCGAGCCCCCGCAAGCTGGCTCGGCTGTCCGCGCTCGATCGCCCGGCCTCACCTCAGGTGCCGGGCGAAGAACCGGCTCCCGTCGTCCCCCTCGAACTGCGGCACGCCGGTGTGCCCACCCATGTTGGCGTGCAGCGTCTTCTCCCTGGAGCCGAAGGCGTCGAACAGGTCCAGGGCCAGCTTCCGGTCGTTTCCCTCGTCGTCCCACTGCAGCAGGACCTGCAGCGGGATGGTGACCTGCCGGGCCTCCTCGAACATGGCGCGGGGCACGAAGCTCCCGGCGAACAGCAGGGCGGCCGAGATGCGCGGCTCGACCACCGCCAGCCGGATGCCGATGGCGATCACCCCACCCGAGTACCCGACCGGGCCGCCGATCTCGGGCAGCGAAAGGAGGGCGTCCAGGGCCGCTCGCCATTCCGGGACCGCCCTCTCGACCAGTGGGAGGACGAGCCGGTCGACGATCCCGTCGTCGACCGGCACGCCCGCCCGCAGCGCCCGGTGCAGGTCGGCGCGGGCCTCCTCGACGGCGACGCACCGGGGCCGGTCACCGGCGCCGGGGAGCTCGATGGTGGCCGCGGCGTAGCCATCCGCCACCGCGTGTCGGGCCCGGGCCACCAGTCGGGGGTACATCCTGCGCAGTCCGCCGGGGTGGCCGACGAGGATCAGCGGCAGCGGTGCGGACGCGGAGGCGGGCGTCCACAGGATGCCGGGGACCTCGTCGAGGGTGAATTCGCGCTCGACGACGGTGTCGTCGAGGCGCTGTTCGGAAGTGAATCGCATGGTCGTGCCTTTCGGAAGCGCTCCTGAAACGGCGCTTCCGGACGATCTATCGCCCGACCGTGACCCCGGAGGGAAGCACCCAAGTCGATACGTTCACGGGTACCACCTCCTCATGCTCTCGCACGGCCCCCGAGAACGTAGCAGTGGTCGACGTGGTCCGCCACAGGTTTTGCGGAGGCCCCGGCACCGCGCGAGACGCGGTTCGACTCAGGACAGAATCGCCGAGTCGACGCACGTACCATTCGATCATGACGGATGTACAGCGACGTACGGTGTCGCCGAGCGAGGAGTTCTATCGCACCTACTCGGCGGCACAGGTCGGTGCCATCGTCGGTTCGCTCGCGCAACGCGCCGAGTTTCCGTTCGAACTGACCTATCTCGGCGGCGGCAGCGAGTTCTGGCGTGCCGGCGAAGAGTCGTCCAACGCCGAGGTCGCGCCGATGCTGCGCGACTTCGACACGCTCCTGACACGGCACGCGGAGCAGTTGCTCGCGCTCGCGCCGCCGTCGACGTCGGTCCAGGTGGTCGACCTCGGCCCAGGCACGACACGTCCGGTCCGCGGGCTGGTCCGCTACCTGCTGGACCGGTCCCGGCTGGCCGGCTACCGCGGGATCGACATCAGTGCGGAGATGCTCGAGCTGGCGGGGCGCAGCCTCCGCACCGACTTTCCCGAGCATGCGGACCGCTTCGAGCTGCGGCGCGGCGACTTCACCGGTCCGGATCTCGCCCGGGTGCTCACCGCCCGGCACGACGACGCCGGCCCGGCCCGGTTCGTCGTGCTCGCGGGCGGGACGCTGTACAACTTCGCCGATCCGACTCGGGTCCTCCGCCATGTGGGCCACACCATGAGCGGCCACGACGTGCTGCTGCTGACGTTGCGCGTCGACACCGGCGTCGACCGGCCGCCGTTCATGGATCGCGTCAGCGTCGGCGGCCCGTTCAAGCCTCAGCAGCTGGCGGGGCTGGACCTGCTCACGGTCGACCGGTCGTGGTACCAGACCGAGACGGGGTTCGACCGCGACCGCAGCGAGATCTTCGTTCGGGTGCGGTTCCTCGTACCGGTCGCCGTGACGTTCGACGTCGACGGCGACCAGAGGACCGTGTCGTTCGAGCCGGGCGACACCGTCCTCGTCTGGCGCTACCTCTACCTCGACCGCGCGGGGGTGGCCGACCAGCTTGCCCGCAGCGGGCTCGAGGTGCGCCTGTTCGAACGCGGCCAGGGCAGCCAGGTGGCGCTCGTCGCCGCGACGCGGGCGGGGTGAACGCCTCACCTCCCCGACAGCGCACCGCGTGGAACGGCCTTCCACGTCACGCGGTGCGGGCCTCGCGCGGACGCGAGGGGCCGACACGTCCGGAAAAGATCGAGTAGCATCTACCCTTACACAGGATCGCCGATGCGACACAGGACGACTGGAGGTCGACAGATGATTCTCGTTCTTCCCACCGCGGGGGATCTCCGCGACGAGCAGGGCGGCACGCCGGACGACATGGGCGGGAAGTCCAGGGACAGCAGCTGGGGCTTCAAGTTCACGGACAGCAGCGGTGTCGAGCCCGCCGACGTGCACGGGGCGTGACCGAAGGGGTGAGACAGCCCACCGTTGTTGATCCTGCTGGCAGCGGCGTGGCGCAAGGCGTGTCGGTCGGGGGTGGAGCGCTCGGGCGCCCCGCCCCCGCCCTCGACGACACCCGCAAGGCATGCTGGTCCGGCACCCACCGGGTGCTGACCGCCGCGGAGACGCTGCGGCGGATCGAGCCGCTCTTCCCCGTCGTCGGCATCACCCGGCTGGCCGACGTCACCTGGCTCGACGAGATCGGCATCCCCGTCTACCAGGCGGTCCGACCGAACTCCTGGACGCTGTCGGTCAGCCAGGGCAAGGGGCTGACCGACGACCTCGCCAAGGTCTCCGCCGCCATGGAGTCGATCGAGTCGTGGCACGCCGAGCGCGTGGGTCCCGGCGAGTTGGTCGCGACCGTGGCCGACATGGAGCGCGAGTGCGGATACCGCGTCCACGAGCTGCCGCTGGAAGGCCGCCACCACCTGAGACCGGGCCTGAAACTGGAGTGGACCACGGCACGCCGCCTCGACGACGGTGCGGACACCTTCCTTCCGACCGGGCTCCTGCGCCTCGACGGCCGGGTGCGCGACACCTGGATGCCACCCCTGTTCGCGCTGAACAGCAACGGACTGGCCAGCGGCAACACCTTCGCCGAAGCGGCGTTGCACGGGCTGTACGAGGTCGTCGAGCGGGACTGCCTGACCCGTGCCGAGAGGATCCCACCGCGCGTCCTGGATCTCGCCTCGGTGGACGGCCCCGCGCGGGACCTGCTGGATCGCCTGGACGCCGCCGGGGTCGACGTCCGGGTCGAGGTGCTGTCGTCGCCGACCGGGCTCGCCTGCTTCTCGGCCACGATCTGGAGCGAGATGTTTCCGGTGCTCTTCGCCGGGGCCGGCGCCCACCTCGATCGTGACGTCGCCCTGTGCCGGGCCCTGACCGAGGCGGCGCAGTCGCGGGTCACCGAGATCGCCGGAGCGAGGGACGACCTCGCCTCGGGCGGCTACCGGCGTGCCGGCTCGCACCGGCCCACGCGGCCGGCGCCGCCCTCCGAAACCGACCGGACGACGTACGACGAGATCGGTTCCGTCCGGAACGAGAGTCTCGCGGACGACCTGCGCACCACGGTGGCGGGCGTTCTCGCCGTGACCGGCCGGTCCCCGCTGGTCGTGGACCACACCAGGCACGAGGTGGGCATCCCCGTCGTGCGGGTGGTCTGCCCCGGGCTGGACTGCGATCCCGCGCTGCTGTGAGGAATCGATGACCCGGTACCTCTTCGTCGGGCCGAGCCTGCCGGACGCCGCCGACCTGTTGGCCACGGACGACATCACCCTCCTTCCGCCGGTGGCGGCGGGAGACCTGCTGCGGCTCGCGCCGCGGCGCGGTGACGTGGTCGGCCTCGTCGACGGGTACTTCCACCAGACCCGCGCGGTGCGACACAAGGAGATCCTCGCCCTCCTCGACGCGGGCGTGACGGTCCTGGGCGCCGCCAGCATGGGTGCGCTGCGCGCAGCGGAACTCGACACGTTCGGCATGGTCGGCGTGGGGCGCGTCTACGGTGACTACCGGCGGGGCCGGCTGACGGCCGACGACGAGGTGGTCCTGCTGCACGGGCCGGCGGAGGAGGCATATCGGCCGATCTCGGAACCGCTGGTCAACATCCGCGCGACCCTGGACCTCGGCGTACGGGAGGGAATCCTCGACGAGGCCACCGCCGGCCGGCTCGTCGCCGCGCTGGCGCGCCGGCCCTACCGGCTGCGCTCGTACCCGGAACTGATCCAGCTCGCCCGCGGGGCGGGGATGCCGGACGAACGCGTCGAGGCGCTGCGGCACCTCTGCGCGACCCGGCCCGTCAACCTCAAGCGGGACGACGCGCTGCTGCTGGTTCACGCGCTGCGTACGCTTGGCGACAGCCGGGCGGGCGGTGGCGCGCCGCTCGCGGCGGACCCGCCGGCCGGCTTCGCCGTGGCACCCACCGTCTACCTGCACCGCTGGCGGCTGGGGGCGCGCGGCATGGACGCCGGCGATGGTCGGGTCCCCGAGCTGAGCCTGCTGCGGATGTGCCAGCTCTTCGCCCGTGACTATCCGGAGTTCTACCGGGACCTGGTCTTCCGTCAGCTGGCCCGGGAGTGTGCCGCCACCTGCCGCGTCGACCAGGCGGAGGAGACGCCCGCTGGGGCGCTGGCGCACGCGAGGCACCGCCACGTCATCCCCGACGACCGGTCGGGCGAGCCCGAGGACCTGGGCTTCCTCGACCTGTGGCTGACCCCGGCCGAGCGGGCCTCGCGCCCCCTGGCGGACCAGCTCGGCATGTTCGTGGTGCGCAGTTTCCGGGTGGCGCCCGGGGTGCCCGCGGACGGCCAGGCGCTGGACGCGCTGCGCGGGCGACCGGCCGTCGCGACGATGGCGGAACTTGTCGACGCCGCACGGTCGGTGAACGACCAGGCACGGCAGGTGCAGCCCGACTTCGACATCCACACTCTGTCGGCGGAGCGCATCCTGTCCTTCTTCGGCGAACGCTGGGGCGCCGAGCCCGGAACGCTGGAGCTGCACGCGTTGGACCGGGGCATCGACTCCCTGGACGTCCTGGTCGCCGCGGCCCGACCGTACTACCTCCTGGCCAAGTACAACCCGGGCCTGGTGGACCTGCGGGTCGGCCCGGCCACCCCCCGCCCCTGACCCCGTCCGCCGTCGAGCCGCCCGCCCGGTGGCCCCGTGCGCGGATCGCGCGGGAACCGCCGGCCATCCGTCGACACGGCAGCCCGGCGGCGACCGTCCCGACCCGTTCGCGTCGTGTGGAACGAAAGGGATTCCGCCCGCCGGCTCGGGGCATAGCGTAAGGACGCGACCGGCCGCGCGGGAGCACGCGGGTCGTCGACGACGAGCAGTGAAGGGGGAGTCACCGTGGAACGGCGTCCCAGCCCGGTACGACCGCCGGGCGAGTCGACCAGCCTCTGGCACCAGGGGCTGTCGCTCGGGTCCAAGGCGTTGCAGGACACGGCGCCGCTGAAGGGTTTCGACGCGTACGTCGTCGGGTTCCACCCGGCGAAGGACGACCCGTCGATGCAGATGGAGGCGCACCACTACTGCCGCCAGGTCAACGACGACTTCCTGCAGTGCGTGCTGTTCGACGGCAACACCGCCGAGGCCAACCTCATCGGCGTCGAGTACATCGTCTCCGAACGGCTGTACGGGACGCTGCCGGAGGACGAGCGCCGCCACTGGCACCCGCACAACTACGAGGTGCTCGGCGGCTCCCTGATCGCCCCGGGCCTGCCGGAGCCGGCCGAGCGGGCGCTGATGGCGATGCTGATGAACAGCTACGGCAAGACCTGGCACACCTGGCACACCGGCCGCCTCGACACCGGCCCGGGAGACGCGCTGCCGCTGGGCGAGCCGATGCTGATGTGGTCGTTCAACCGCGACGGGCAGTGCGATCCCGCCCTGGAGGAGCACCGCAACGAGGCCATGGGCGTCGACCGGGAGAAGAAGCGCGCCGCGCGTTCCGGCCTGGTCGAGCGCGCGCACCCGCAGGACGGGGTGGCGCTGCTCGACGACGCCTTCCCGGGTGGCGAGCCCCTGCCAGGCGTGGTCGATCGGACGACCGGGCGGTAGCAGCGCGGCGACGGCGGCAGTCGATCGCGAGCGCGGGGGCCGAGGACGATGACGACTGGTGCTTTCCGCGTGCGGTCGATCGTCGACTTTCTCGCGGTCGCGAGACATCGCCGACGCCGGCGATGTCTCGCCCCATCCACGAGACCGAGGACCGGTCAGTACGCGCAGGTGCCGTTGCTCGGGTCGACGCACTTGGCCCGGCTCCACAGGGTGGCGAAGTTGGCCCGGTAGTTCGCCGAGACGGTCGGTTGCTCGATCTTGACGAAGGTCTCGTCGTGGTCGAGCAGGGACGGCCCGGTCAGGTTGTGCGATCCCGTGAAGACGATGCTCCGGCCGCCGGTGCCGTTGTAGTTGCCCTTCACCACCAGGTACTTCGAGTGCACGGTGACGACCCGGCCGTCGTAGTTGCCGGCCTCCGCGTCCCAGTACTTCTTCAGCTGCACGTTCGACGATCCGCGCAGGATCGCGTACACCCGGTCGCCCATCTGGCCGAAGACGACGCGGACCTGGCAGCCGAGCTTGGCGATGCGCAGCAGCTCGTTCGCGACCGCCGTACGCGGGTTAGTGAACGACGCCTGCGCCACCTCCACCACGCACCCGCTCTCGTACTTGGTGACGTAGCTGAGCACGTTCTTCACCGTGTCGCCGCTGGATCGGGGCGAGTGGTAGACGGTCACTCCCGTGTTCGGCGACTTGTAGTAGCCGTCCGAGGCGGAGAAGAAGTTGTTGTCCTTGTCCTGGGCGCGCATGAGGTTGAAGTAGCGGGTGAAGTGGTCGTACAGGTCGTAGTCCTCGTGCACGACCAACGCGTTGTTGAACAGGTTGTTCTGCGTGAACGTCAGGTTCTGCGACGTGATCAGCACGACCCGCTTCATCGTGCCCGAGGTGGAGAAGGTGAAGAACTTGTTGTGGTTGATCGAGCTGGAGTGGTTGGCGACGCAGGCGCTCGACCCGGCGACCGAGGCCGACGAGGTGCCGCAGAAGACCAGGTCGTCGAGGTTGGCGACGCGCAGCTTCTTGATCGCCGCGTTGGCCGAGTCGAGGTTGACGCCGTCCTCTCCCTCCCGGTCCACCACCAACCGGACCACGACGCCCCGGGCCGCGGCCCGGGCCAGGGCGTCGGCCACCACCGGGGAGGTCCAGCTGTACATCGCGCCGCGGATGTAGGAGCCAGCGGACACCCCGTCGGCCAGGGCGACGATCTCGTCCTCGATGACCCGGTCGCGGCTGCCGTCCTCCGCCGGCACGTTGAACCGCGTGTACGCCGGGAAGGTCGACGTCACGGCCGTGTCGTCGGCCAGGTCGGGGGCCGACACGCTCGTCGCCCCCGGCGCGGCCACCACCGGCGCACCCGGGACGACGGCGAGAATGGGGAGCGCGAGCGCAGCGGCGAGCAGGCACCGTCGGAGATTCATTCATGATTTGTATGGCATGGCGACGTATCGATCAAGGCCTCTCGCTGAGCCTGCGACGGACGGTCGAGGAACTGCCGGCGGGTTCGCGCTCAACGTGGTGCACGTCCAGAGAGGAGCCGTGACCGTGCTCGATGAGGCCTTCGACGCCGTGCCCGCCACGGTCTACACCCACCACGAGCGGTACGGAGAGACCGTGCACCGGTCCCAGCCCGAGTCCATCCGCCGGGAGCTGGCCGCCTTGCGGGTACGCCCCGGGGACCGCGTGTTGGAGATCGGTACCGGTTCCGGGTACAGCGGCGCCGTTCTCGCCAGGCTCTGCGGGCCGCGCGGGCGGGTCACCAGCGTCGACATCAGCGACGATCTCGTCCGCCGGGCCCGGGCGATCCACGCCGAACGCGGAGTCACCGGTGTCGTCTGCCACGTCGCCGACGGCCTCGCCGGCTGTTCGGCAACGCTCCCCTACCACCGTGCCGTGGCCTGGTGCGCGCCCCCACGGCTGCCACGAGCGTGGACGGAGCAGGTCGTCGACGGTGGGCGGATCGTCGCCTGCCTGCCGATCGCGCAGCTGCCGTCCACCACGCTGGTCGCCACCATCACCGTCGAGGCCGGGCAGCCCCGCATCGAGGCGGTCACCGACGGCGGCTACGCCCAGAGCACCAGCACAGCGGTCGACGACGCCCTGACCGTCCCCGGCCGCTGGGTCGACTGGTGCGACAACGAGCCGGACCCGTCCTGGATAGCCATCGGCTGGCGCGCCGACGACGACGAGCAGGGCGGTGGCGCCCGCTCAGCGCTGAACCACCTGCTGCGCCCGGGCCACGCCGAGACCTACGGTCGGCGTCCGCTGGACTGGCGGTCGTGGCACACGTACGCGGCCGCTCTCGGCGACCCGCACCTGAGTCTTGCCTCCCTCCGCAACCAGATCCGCGGTCTCGGCCACACCACCGCCACCTCGGCCGCCGTGATCCTGACCGACGCCACCATCGTCGCCGACAGCCCCGACTCACCGTCGCTGGGCATCCTGTGGGACTGGCTCGACGGATGGGAACGCGCCGGCCGCCCCGCCCCCGGCTCCTTCGCCACCACCCTCGTTCCCCACCACGGCGGCGGCCTGCCCGGCTGGGACCTGCGTGCGTCCTGCTGACCGAGGAAGGCGGATCCGGCAAGCCAACGAGAAGGAGCGCCAATGGGTTCTGCTGTCGCCAGCACGTCGCCGGAGCAGCTGCGCGCCGCCCTGGCGGCGCACCTGACCGAGACGGGCTGGATCCGGACACCGGCGGTGGGGGCGGCGTTCCGCACCGTGCCGCGGCATCTGTTCGTGCCGGACACCGTCGCCCTCGCGGAGGCGTACGCCGACGACGTCGTCGTCACCCGACGCGACCCGGCCGGGAAGGCAACCAGCTCGGTGTCGGCGCCCTGGTTGCAGGCCCACATGCTGGAACAGGCCGCCCTGCGACCCGGCGCCAGGGTCCTCGAGATCGGCTCCGGCGGCTACAATGCGGCCCTGATCGCCGCCACCGCCGGCCCGGACGGGAGCGTCGTCACCGTCGACATCGACACCGGCGTCATCGACCGGGCCCGCACCGGCCTGGACCGTGCCGGCTACCGGCAGGTGACGGTGGTGCACGGCGACGGCGAGTACGGACACCAGCCCGGCGCCCCGTACGACGCCGTCATCGTCACCGTGGAGGCACCGGACCTCCCGCCGGCCTGGCTCGCCCAGCTCGCCGCGGACGGTGTTCTCGTCGCGCCGCTGCGGATTCGCGGCATGACGCGGTGCCTCACCCTGCGCCGCCACGAGGACCACCTGCTCGCCACCACGGCGCTGCAGTGCGGGTTCGTACCGATGCGGGGCGACGGGCGCGGTCCCACCCGCCGCCTGGCTCTGCGCGGCGAGGACGCCGTCCTGACCCTGGACGACGCCACCACCGACGTGAGCCTGGCGGCCCTCGCCTCGGCGCTGTGCCCGCCGCGGCTGGACACCTGGTCGCCGGTCACCATCACGGCGCAGGAAGGCCCTTCGTTCGAGTCACTGCACCTGTGGTTGGCCAGCCAGCCCCGGCCCTTCGGCGTTCTCGCCGTGGATCGCGGGCGCACCGCCGGCCTGCTCGATCCCCAAGACCGGTTCGTCTGCCCGACCCTGCTCACCGCCGACAGTCTCGCCTACCTCGCCATCCGGAAACTCGACGACACCGCCTGGCAGTTCGGCGCCCACGGCTTCGGACCCGCTGCCGACACCCTCACCGCGGACATGCTCGACCTGATCACGGTCTGGGACCGCGACCACCGGCGCGGCCCCGGCCCGATCATCACCGTGCACCCCACCGGCACGCACCCGCCCGCAGCCGGCCGGACCCGACTGCTCGTCCCCCGCCGCCACGCCACGATCGCCGTCACCTGGCCCGCCCCGGGCGAACGGCGCTGACCGGGCGTTCCCGGGTTTGCGGGAAGCGGCCTGCGCACGGCGCGGGCCGCGCGGCGCGTGGCGCGACACGGGCCGGCTATCACCCGTGGAGCGAGCGGCCTGCCGGGCTGTTGGTCGTGAAGCGTTGGCCCATGGCGATCTCCTCGCTGACCACCGACCAGACGGTCTCGTCGTCCTGGAAGGGGAGCGGGTCACGGCTGCTCGTCTCCTGCCGGATCCGTTCGACCTCGCGGTCCAGGAGCTCGAAGCCGGTTTCCTCGCCGCCGCTGAAGGTGAACTCGTCGAGCAGGCGCTGTAAGCGGAGGGTCACCTGGACGAGGGAGGAGACGTCCGTGTGGAGTTCCCGCGCGGTCTCCTCGTCGGGGTCGAAGGCGTACACCTTGCCGAAGCCAGGGTCCAGGGCGAGGTGGGCGCTCAGCAGCCAGCCGACGACGGGCCAGGCGCCCGCGTCCGCCGGGACGCCCTCGAAGTCCTCCAGGTGGACGACGTCCTGGACCAGCGGCAGCCGGCCGTAGTCCTTGTCGGGCACGTGCAGCCTGAGCGTCCCGGTGGGGACGCCGACGGTCTGCAGGAGGCGGGCGCCCCCGGTGCCCGCGGCGGCGGGCGGGAAGGCGGCGGCGGGCAGGGTCGCGAGCCGGTCCTCGCCGAAGATGTCGACAAGTTCGCTGCGGGTGACGTCGAAAAGCACTGCCGGAACTCCGAACTCGGCGGCGACACGGGCGACCGTGGGATGCTAGCGGACGAAGCCGCTCCCAGCAGGCCGCCCGCCGCCAACGGCGAACCGATTCCCGTGCCGGTCCGAGCGGGTTGGATCGGGCGGGCCGCACCTGCCATGATGCGCCGCATGTCACTGCACCGCCGCACCGTGCTCGGTGCCGGTCTCGCGGCAGCAGCCGCCGCCCTCGCCGGCTGCCGCGAGGTGCTCCGTCCGGCCACCTCCGGCCCGACCGCCGCGCCCAGCCCGTCGGCCACCCCGGCGCGGCCGGCGGCGGAACGGGCTGCGGCTCCGAGGGCCGCGACGTCGGCCACCACCGGCACCCCCGTGACGTCCGCCGACCGCAGGCTGCTCCGCGAGCTCTTCCACCACCTCGCACCGACCAGCGCCAACCCCAAGCATCCGGCGTACGCGGGCGCCGTCGCGCTCTGCCGCGTGAACGGCACCACCACGGCGCGGGCGCACGTCGGCAGGGCGCTGCGCTACGGCGCGGGCCCGGTGCTGCTGCCCGAGTCGAAGCAGGTCCCGATGCGGCACGACTCGATCTTCGACCTCGCCTCGATCACCAAGGTCTACACCGCCATTCTCGCGCTGCAGCAGGTCGACAAGGGCCGCATCGACCTCGACGCGCCCGTGGTCGACTACCTGCCAGCCTTCACGGGCGCGGGCAAGGCCGGGGTCACCGTCGCCATGCTGCTGGCACACACCAGTGGCCTGCCGGTCGGAGCCAAGGTCGCCGGCCTGCCCGACGACACGGCCCGCCGGGCGGCGGTCCTCGCCACTCCCCTGGTCAGCGGCGCGACCCCCGGCACGGTCTTCCGCTATTCCAGCGTCGGCCTGATGGTCCTCGCGTTCCTGGTCGAGAAGGTCACCGGGCAGCGGCTCGACCAGGCCCTCAAGAGCGGGTTGACCGGACCACTCGGCCTGAAGGACACCGGTTTCAACCCCAGGACCTGGCTCAGCGCCTCAGATCAGGCGAGCCGACTCGTCGCCACGGACGCCCGCTCCTCCCGGGGACTGCTCCGCGGCGTGGTGCACGACGACGTCGCCAACCACATGGGGGGAATCGCCGGCCACGCCGGCATCTTCAGCACCGCCGCCGAAGTAGCCGTCATCGGGCAACTGCTGCTCGACGGCGGCATCCACGACGGCACCCGGATCCTCTCCGAAGAGCTCACCCGGCAGATGCTCACCAACGTGAACACCGGCCTGCCCGCCGTCGACCCGGAACGGCCCGGCCGCACCTCCGCGCACGGCCTCGGCGTCGTGCTCGACCAGCCCTGGTTCATGGGCCGGCTCAGCAGCCCCCGCACCTTCGGGCACACCGGCTTCACCGGCACCTCCCTGGTGGTCCACCCGGACCGCCGGATGGTCCTGGTCCTGCTGACGAACCGCGCCCACCCGAACTGGAGCTGGGCGAACCCGGACCCGGTCCGGGTGGCCGTCGCCAAGGCCGTCTCCGCCACCGCGACTCCCCGCTGAGGGCCGCGGCGACCGGTCTCGTGACACGGTCCGGCCCGCCGGCCCGCCGTGGCTGGACCGCGTCCGGGGCCCCGGCTGCGCCCGGAGCACCGTCGCGCCGCGTACGTCAGCCGGCCGTCAGCCGACGGTAAGGGCCCCGGGCAGGCTGGTCGAGTCCCCACCACGCGGCAGCAGCGAACCTCGCGGGTTCCAGGCCCGACGCGCCGTGGAGATCGCCTCGACACCGCACCGCGGACTCGCCGCCACCTGACGGCCCGTTTCCGTACGCGCACGATCCCGGAAGGCACTCCCATGCCATCGAACGACGCTGTAGCCGCGCCCACCAGAGCGGGCGCCCGGCAGTGGACCGGGCTGGCCGTCCTCGCCCTGCCGACCCTGCTGATCTCCCTCGACCAGAGCGTGCTGTACCTGGCCCTGCCCCACCTCGCGGAAGGGCTGCACCCCACCGGCACGCAGACGTTGTGGATCATGGACATATACGGCTTCATGATCGCCGGCTTCCTCATCACGATGGGTACGCTCGGTGATCGGATCGGCCGCCGCAGGTTGCTGATGATCGGCGCCGTGGCGGTCGGCCTCGCCTCGATGGCAGCCGGGTATTCCACCAGCGCGGAAGCGCTGATCGTCACCCGCGCGCTGCTCGGTGTCGCCGCCGCCACGCTGATGCCGTCCACGCTTGCCCTGATCAGCAACATGTTCTCCGACCCGCACCAGCGCGGTCGCGCCATCGCGGTGTGGGCGAGCTGCTTCATGGGCGGTACGGCGCTCGGCCCGGTCGTCGGCGGCATGCTCCTGGAGTTCTTCTGGTGGGGCTCGGTGTTCCTGCTCGGCGTACCCGTCATGGTGCTGCTGCTCGTCGTCGCGCCGCTCGTGCTGCCGGAGTACCGGGACCCGAACGCGGGTCGGATCGACCTGGTCAGCGTCCTGTTGTCGCTGGTGTCGATCCTGACGATCATCTACGGCCTGAAGGAGCTCGCCCGCTACGGCCTCGCGCCGCTGCCGATCGCCGCGATCCTGGTCGGCACGGCCGTCGGTGTGGTGTTCGTGAAGCGGCAGGGCAGGCTGGAGCACCCGCTGCTCGACCTGAGGCTCTTCCGGGTGGCCGCCTTCACCGCCGCGCTGCTGATCCTGATGGTGTCGATGCTCGGCACCGGCGGCGGCTACCTGTTCATCACCGGGTTCCTGCAGATGGTGGAGGGCATGTCGCCGATGGAGGCGGGGCTGTGGATGGTGCCCCCGGCCGTCGCTTCGATCCTCGCCGCGCAGGTGGCACCCGTCTTCGCCAGGCGCTTCCAACTCGGCACCGTCATCGGTGTTGCCCTGCTGATCGGTACGGTCGGTTACGCGATGCTCGTCTTCGTCGACCCGGTCGGCGGACTGCCGCTGCTGCTCGCCGGCTTCGTGATCATTTTCATCGGTGTCGGCACCTTCGGATCGCTCGGCACCAATCTGGTCGTCGGGTCCGTGCCGCCCGAGCGGGGCGGCTCCGCGGCGGCCCTCTCCTCCATCAGCGGTGACCTGGGCAACGCGCTCGGTGTCGCCACGCTCGGCAGCCTCGGTGCCGCCGTCTACCGCGACATGATCGCACCGCCCGCCGGCACCCCGGCGGAGGCAGCGGAGATCGCCGGGGCGAGCATGGAGGGAGCCGTGGGGGTCGCCCGGCAGCTGCCCGCCGAAGCCGCCGAGGCCCTGCTGACCGCCGCCAGGACGGCCTACACGGGCGGGCTCAACACGATCGGCATCGCCTGCGCCGTCATCACCGCGCTCAGCGCGGCCATCTCCCTCACCATGCTGCGCAGGCACCGGGACGCCGCCCCCTCCGGCGACGTCCCGCCGAAGCGGGAGGCCGGGCGGGAGGAGGTCACCGAGGGAACCCTCCCGGCCACCTGACGCCCGGCCGCGTCAGCGACGACGGGGACCGGACGCCGACCTCGTGGGAAGGTCCGCGGGCTGGAGCTTCGCCGCGGGGCGGCGTCTCGGTCCGGGCCGGCAGGCGCTGCCGGCCCACCCGCTTGACGATGGCGCCCGCACCCGGCTCGCCGCCGGGTGCGAGGCCGGTGTCGCCACCGCCTCGCGCCACGTGCGGGGAGGCGATCGTGCCGCTCGCGGCGGTCGCCAAGGATCTGTCCACGGCCACGCGGCGCATCCGCCGCCCCGGCGTACGCGGTCCTGGGCGGCGGGCTGACCCCGATCCGGATCCACCCTTCGCCCGGTCGAGCCGCGCGCCGGTCAGTTCGACAGGGTACGGATCGCCTGCGCGAGATCGCCGGCCGACGGCGTCGATGCGGGGTCGAGCATCCACTGCAGCATCACGCCGTTGATGAGGGCCAGCGCGAGTGATCCGACCGTCCGGGCCGCGTCGGGTGAGACGTCGTCCGGGTGCACCGCGAGCACGAGCGCGGCCAGGTCTCGTCGGCTGTCCGCGTAGATGCGCAGCAGTTGCTCGTGGACCTCGGCGGCGAACTCGGCCTGCGCGTAGGCCTGCACGCTCGCCACGAGCACGTTGCGTTTCTCGGGTGCCGCTCCGAGGAGCCCGACGAGGAACTGCTCGAGGCGTTCCGCCGGGGTACCGGCGAGGTCGGCGGTCACGGCATCGGCGACCGCGTCGCCCCACTCCTCGAACGTCTCGATGACGGCGGCGTTGAGAAGCGCGTCCTTCGAGCCGAAGTGGTAGCCGATCGAGGCGAGGTTGGCTCCGGTGACAGCCACGATGTCGCGGGCTGTCGTGTGCGCATAGCCGCGTTCAGCCAGACACCGCTTGGCTCCGGCGAGTAGGTCTTCGCGCTGCCCCATGCCGGTGAGTCTACCGGGCCCCGTATACGGACGTGTTGTACACGCGTATTATACGGCTGTACACATCGCTTCGAGACGGAGATCCCCTCGTGACTCAAGACCAGTCCCTGCTCGCCCCCGTCGAGCATGCGCCCGCCGTTCCGGTCGCCGTGTCCTGGAACGACGCGACCGGCAGCAATCGCACGATCCTGACGACCCACCTCTGGGCAGCTCCCCCGTTGCGACGCGAGTCGCCGATCCACGACCGCGCGTTCGCGGCGCTGCGCGACCTGAAGGCCGACTACGCGCGGTTCCTGCCGTGGTTCTCGCACCCGGTGCTGTCGGTGCCCGCTCTCGAGCCACCGACGCGGGACGGCACCTCGTGGGACTTCTCCCGGCTGGACCCGTTCGTCGAGGACTTCATGGCCGCGGCGGAGGGGCGGCCGGTCGTGGCCAACTTCGCCACCATCCCGCACTGGATGTTCACCAACGCGGATCAGGTGCACGTCTCACGCGACGTCGACGAGATCCACTGGCAGTACGAGCAAGGGGCCGACTTCCGCGACCAGACCCTCGCGGAGGTGGCGGACTACTTCTTCCGCATCGCGAGCTGGTACATCGCCGGCGGCTTCACCGACGAACTCGGGCGCCGGCACGAGTCGGGGCACCGCTACCGGTTCGCCTACTGGGAGGTGCTCTGCGAGCCCGACCTCAACCGCCGGATGCCTCCGGAGGTCTACACCCGCCTGTACGACGCGGTGGTGCAGCGCCTGCGCCCCCTGGATCCCGACATGAAGTTCGTGGGGCTGTCGCTGAGCCACGTGCACCACAACCCCGAATACTTCTGGCACTTCCTCGATGCCGCCAACCACCAGCCGGGCGTCGCCGTCGACGCGTTCTCGTACCACTTCTACGCCTCACCCGAGATCGTCAACCCGTTCGGCCCCGAGGGGAACGCCGATCCCGGCACGTGGCGCAGCACCTTCTTCACGCAGGCCGACGCCTTCGTCGAGAACGTCGCGTACATCCGGTCGATCGCCCGACGGCTCGCACCCGACGCCAGGACGTTCCTCAACGAGATCGGCACCTATCCGGCCGACATCATGAACCCGCGGCCGCAGATCCCGGACTTCTACTGGGCCCTGAGCGGATCGGTCCACGCCTACCTGTGGGCTCGGATGCTGCCGCTCGGGATCGATCTGCTCGGCGTGGCGGAGTTCATGGACTATCCCGGGATGATCCCGGGCACCTCGCTGCTCGACTGGGAGACGGGCGAACCGAACGCCCGGTATCACGTGACGCGGCTGCTGCTTCGGCACTTCGCGCAGGGCGACCGGCTGGTCACGACGTCGACGGGCTACCCCGGGTTCCCCGACCTGCGGGTCCACGCGCAGGCGATGGTCGGATCCGACGGCACCAGGCGCGTCCTTCTCATCAACAAGTGGGATGAGCCCATCGAGGTCGACATGTCGGGCGCCGGCACGGACTCCGGCGCGGTCGAGCAGGTGTACGTAGGCACCTCCGGCATCGAACGCGCGGAGTGGAAGGGGAACACCCTCCGTCTCGAACCGCACGCCACCGTGGTGCTCACCCTCGACTGAGCCACGGCACCGACCCGTGACGCCCGGCGCCTACGACGGTGCGCACCGACCGTCAGCGAGGCGCCGGGCAGCACGTGACGGCCGCCGGTCATGGCCAATACTGCGTCTGATCACCGCCGCGCACCGGCACGACACAGCGCGGCCCGCCCTCCCGCAGGGTCTGAGCTCGCGGGGAACCCACACTCAGGCGTGATGGCCCGCCTTGACGACCTGGTCGTACTCACTGCGCCTGGCGTCGTAGGCGGTCTCCAGGAACGCCTCCGAGTCCAATCCCACCGGCAGCCTCAGCGGCGGCGACTCCATCTGGCTGAGCCGCCAGACCACGTCCGCGAAGAGTTCGGGCGGGTTCACCTCGATCTTGGTGTTCATGGTGTGCAGCGCGTCGAGCAGGCTGTCGCTGACCTGCGTGTAGTCCGAGATCCGGCGCTCCGGCATGACCAGGTTGGTGCCGTACCCGGTGGCGAAACCACCCGGCTGCAGGATGGTGACCTTCACTCCGAGGTGCCCGGCCTCGGCGGCCAGCGACTCGGCCGCTCCCTCCACCGCGAACTTGCTCGCGGTGTACGCGGCCAGTCCGGGAAAGGGAACCATGCCGGCCACCGAACTGACGAAGACCGCGTGCCCGCGGCCCTGCGTCCGCCACAGCGGCAGTACGGCCCGGGTGAGCCGCCACGGCCCGAACACGTTGGTGTCGAACTGCGCGGCGAGTTCCGCGTCGGAGACCTCCTCGAAGGTGCCGAACTGACCATAGGCGGCGTTGTTGACCAGCACGTCGATGCCGCCGAACGCATCCACCGACTGTCCGACCACCGCCGCGCACTGCGCTGGATCCCGTACGTCCAGGGCCGCCGCCACCACGTTGCCCGGGTGCCGGGCCACCAACTCCTCGAGGGTCTCCGGCCGTCGGGCCGTCGCCACCACCTGCTCCCCCTCGGCGGCGAGCCGGGCCGCGAGGGCCCGACCCAAGCCGCTCGAACACCCCGTGATCAACCAACGCTTCGCCATCGCTCCCGACCTGCCCAGTCCGGTGGGTTATCTGTCAGCTACACGCTGTCAGAGTCACGGGCGTAGGTGAAGTGGCATCGACTGTCGCCAACCGGATGCGTCGGGTACCCAACGCATTCCGCTGCATCCCTCGGCGTACGGGAGTGTGGCGATTTCGGCTCCGGCCACATTCATCAGCGCCGGCGCCGCCCTGGACGCCGTCCAGAGTGACGCCGGGCAAACCGTTACTGACAGGTTTTCGTGTCCGGCGCACAGAACGTGACCATGCCGCGCACCGCGCACGCATTCCTGGGTGGGCCTGGACTGCAGCAACCAGGCCCACCCCGCGGTCGGTTCAGTTCAGGCCAGAGGATGTGGCTCGTTGGTCAAGGCCGCTAGAGCGGCGGCAACCTCCTGAAGACTCGCCCGGACGTACGTAGTGGTCGTGCCGACGTCGCTGCCGCTGTCGGAGTGACCGGCGTACGCGCGGGCCACGGCGTAGCCGAAGTTCCGCTCGACCCACGTCAATGTCGTGTGCCGCAACCAGTGAGTACTGATCTGCTGCACGTACACCCACGGCAGGTGCTCACCGATGCGTACCCACAGATGGTCGTAGCGCCGGTAGGTGATCGGCTGCCCGTTGCGGTAACGCAGCAGCTGCTCCGTTCCTGTCGCCTGGCGCTCCTCGGCATGCTGCTGCAGGTGCCTCATCAGCGTCGGTGACACCGGCTGCCACCGCACCGTGTCGCCCTTCTCCCGCAGCAGGATGAGGCACTGGTCCGGATCGAGGTCGACGGGCCGCAGAGCCAGCGCACCGCCCCGGCGGCACGCGGTCTCGGTATGCAGTCGTAGCAGCAGGCTGTCCAGCGCCGGGTCGTCGCCCGTGCTCGCGGCAACGGCGTTAATCTCCGCCAACCTGCTGTCAGCCACCGCCCGTCTGGTGCTGGGCAGGCGCCGCGGCTTGGCCACCTTGAGGGCGGCGTTGTCCGCCGCACGGATGTGCCCGTCGGCGACGGCCCGCTTGTACAGGCACCGCAGCGCGGCGATCAGGTGCTCCGCCGCGCTTCGTCCGCCTCGGGCATTGCGCCGGGCCACCACGTGCGTCTTGGTGTACTCGGCAAGCTGCTCGATTTCGGAAGGAGTCGGCTCATCGAGCCGGCGCTGCCCCCACTGCTCCAGGACCCGCTTCCAGTACGAGCCGTATGCCCGCCGGGTACCGTCGCTGACCGCCGCCGCTACCACCGGCACGTACTCGGCGAACGTTGGTGCGGGTGGACGGTCCGACGCTGCCTCGACGAGATCGGTCGGCGAGATCCCCATTTCGCGCCAGCAACAACCGCGCGGCATCCAGCTCCGCCCGGCCGACGGTGGTGTCGCTCATGCCTGACCACCACCCAGCACATCGGCGTGAACCGCGACGACCATCGCGTCCAGGGCAGCGGGAGGGTGCACCACGAGCAGGCCGTCAGCTGGGCTGGCGGCCAGGAGCACCCGGTCGCCGGTGGTGAGCCCGCACCAGTGCCGGACAGCTGCCGGCAGGTGGAGATGGCCCTGGCCGGTGACGGTGAAGACGCCCTGCCGATCCAGCCGGACGACAATGACTCCGGAGCCCTCACGGATGTGCAGCCGCGTGCCCGGCCCCCACCCGAGGGCCCGGATGACCGTCCGGTCGGCGATTCGACCGCTGTTGTCGATGGCAGCCAGGCCGTACACCATCGTGCCGGCGCGAGGCGTCGGCAGGACAGGCAGGGGCAAGGGAGGACGGCGAGGAGCTCCACCACGCGGGCGACGAGATCCCTGCTCCCGGTCCGACAGCCGCACGGGAGGGATGACAGGAGCCACGGAACGCTCAGCCACGACAATCGCCTCCGCTCGAGACAGGCTCGACCGAGGGTGTCGCTGAGATCAGATTTGCGTGATCAAGCGTGCTTGACCATCAGTACGCGAAACACAGCATGGATGCTGCAATTTGGTGTCCGAGGGGGGATTTGCACACTCCTATGTAGCATCCGTTATACAAACGGGTTCTCATGCGGTAAAGCCTAGCACCTCACGGTGCGTAAACACTACACGCGCGAGCCGTCTGTGAGCATCAATTAATTACCGAAGGAAGCCGATTCAATGCGCCTGAAGAGACGACAGCAACGTAGTCAGTCCAGGCAGGAAGAATTGGGCCGCCGCCAGGCAGAGTCAGTGCTGGAGTTCACGCGGTAGCAACAGGGACGGCGCGGCGGTGAGGCCATGACGGAGGGGCTATGGAGCCTTGGGCTCGGCCAGTGGCTCGGCCTGTCGTGGTGCCGCCGGTCGGGCGACACCCTGGGTGGTGAGCAGGATCAGAAGCGCGCCGAAGCCTGGGGCGCCAGGGCTGGCCCAACAAGGCCCCGCCGGTGAACGGGTGGCCCTCAGGGTTACTGACTTACTGCCGCCGGCAGTAGCGAGCGGCGGAAGCGCCCCCAGTCAAGATCGAACTCTTTTTCGGCCACCCGGGCAGGAGGCTCCCGAGGCCCGGGAACTGTCCGGACATCAATCGGCCGAAGCCTTGAGGGCATCGCTTATCGCTGAGTACCGGATGTGTTCCTGCTCTAGCCGGAGGGACGGGGCGAATGTGTCATTGACGAGGTCGTCAACAAGTGCACGCTCTTGTTCCGTAAGCTGCGGAAGTGATCGGCGGGTGGGCGTCGGTTCGCGACCCCAGTGTGCGCGGTGGGCGAGCAGGGTTTCGCGGTCCATGAGAATTGAGCGTGTGTGTGAGAAGGCGGCGCGCAGCCGATCGAGGATGGCGAATCCGTGTGTGTCGATGTCGCCCCAGTAGATGAGGTTGCGGTCGCGGAGCCATGTCAGGGGCTCAAGTTTCGCGACGGCGTAGCCGCTGCCGAGGATGACGGCAGCGTCGTGGACGGGCGGGAAGGCGAGGAAGGTGGTTTCGTTCTCGACGACATAGACGGTCGCCACAGGCGGGGGTGTGGCCGCCAGTTCGCTCGCGCGGACGGTGAGGTCGCTGTACGGCACGGGGCGGTGGTGGTTGTCGAGGAAGCGGATTCGAACGAGCAGAGGCTTGGGCCGTAGTCCGTAGCGTTCACCGAAGGCTGACGGCGGGTGAGCGACGTTGACTCGATCAGCGGGGAGGTGTCGGTCGAGTAGCTCGGCGAGGATGCTGCGGCGGGTCTCGACGAACTTGGTGTCGACGTCGCGGACGTCGATCTGTCGCAGGTAGGTGGCGGGATCGGCGTGATGGTCGATCCACGCGACCGTGTCGAGCAGGCGAATCCAGTCCTGTTCGTGGGTGAGGAGCTTCATCGGGCGCTCGGCGGCCCACGCGGCTATCGGAGGTGAGACGGCGCGGGTTACGTCGAGGAGGGTTTGATAGCGGTCGACCTGGGCCTGGACGCCGAGCGTTCGCCAGAGGGCGTCGGGCGTGTCTATCCATGCCTTGTTCGGGAGTTGGTTGGTGCCGATGAGCCGGCCGCCTACGCTGCGGTACTCGACACGCAGGGATCGGCCGTCGACTTCGCGCCAGCGGGTGGCCCACTGTTGGACATCCCCGAAGTTGTCGGCGGTGTCGGCGGCGGTCGGTCCTTTCAACGGCACGGCGACCGGTGTTGGGGATGTGCCGTGGGCAACGTCGCGCAGGAAGTCGCCGCGTTCCCAGCGCCGCCGCAAGACGGCGATGACGTCCTCGACGGTGGCCCATGAGGCTCGTTGGCTGCTGCGGCTGCGCGGCATGGTTATGCCTCCGGGTCGGCGCCGGTGTGGGCCTGTCGCCGGCGGTGGTATTCGTCGAGGGTCAGGGTCTGCAGCCGGGAGAAGTTGTCGGTGGGGTTGTCGACGAAGCCGACTGCGGATACGTATGGCTCGATGACGTGGATCTTCTGCAGGGGTGTGACGATCAGCAGTTGCAGGCCGAGACGCTGGAACAGGGCGAGCGCGAAGCGGGTGGAGTCGTCGGAGCCACGGCCGAAGGCTTCGTCGATGACGACGAACCGGAATGTGCTGGTGTTCTCGGCGTCGAGACGAAACTGGTAGGCCAGGGACGCGGCCAGGATGGTGTAGGCGAGCTTCTCTTTTTGCCCTCCGGACTTGCCGCCGGAGTCAGCGTAGGTTTCGTATTCGGTGTCGTCGTCTCGCCAGCGCTCGGTGGCTGTGAAGGTGAACCAGTTGCGGACGTCGGTGACGCGTCTGGTCCAGGCGCGGTCGGTCTCTGTCTGGCCTTCCCGGCCGCGGAAGCGCTCGATGAGGGCTTTGACCTGGAGGAATTTACGTTCCGAGTATTGCTCGGAGTCATCGTGGCCGAGGGCGTCGTCCGTGCAGGCGCGCAGCTCGGTTCGGAACTCGCGGACCTCGACGTTCGGGCTCGGGTTGCCGTCGAGCCGGATGTAGCGGCCTGGGTTGTAGTCGATCCCGACGAGGGATTCGTTGATCGTGGCGATGCGGTTCTTGATGAGGGCGGCCTGTTGGCGCAGCTGGGAGTGGAAGGTGGCGATGTCCCGGATGGCGTTGGTGTTGAGGTAGGTCTTGAACTCGGCTTCGAAGCGAGGTAGGTCATCGTGGACGAGGCGCTGGTGCATGGTGCGGTACTCGGCGGCGGCCGCGAGCGAGGCGTCCATCTCCGCGGTGTCCAGGGGGTAGGTGCTGCGGAAGGCCGTCATCAGGCCGACCGCCTTGTTGCTCTCCTGGTTCTGCTTCTTCATGACGTCGTCCCGCTGGCGCGCGAGTGTCGTCATGAGTGATTCGCGGAGGCGGTCCCAGCCCTCGGGCGTGACCGGTTGGACCGGGATGAGCGTCATGAGCTGCGGGAAGTGGGCACTTGCCGCTTCATGGCGTGGGTCGTCGAGAAGCTCGTCGGCCTCTTGGCGGCGAGACTCGGCAGCTTTCAACGCGTTCTCGGTGAGGGCGATCTTGTTGCTGTGCTCGTCACGACGGCGTCTCGCGCCCTGCAGCAGTTGCGTGAGGCGGTCCAGTTCGGCGGTGAGTTCGGCGATACCTTGGGTGCCGGACTCGATGCGACGTTTCTCGTCCTGCAGGCGTTCTATCGTGTGGGTGGCTGCTTCCCAGTCGAGGTCGGCGAAGTCCTGGTAGACGGTGATCTTGTGGAGCTCGCCCAGCCGCTGGCTCCGGGCTTTGATCTTGCTGGCGAGGTCGCTCTCGGTCTTGCGGGCGGCGTCTAGGAGGCGGTCGATTCGTTGGCCCTGTTCGACGAGGGCGTGGATCTTCGACTCGTTGGACCAGCCCAGGACGTATTGGCTGCGGTCGTCGATGCGTCTGCGGTCGTCTTTTTCGTGGCGTCCAGAAGGGTCCTTAAGCTGGCCGGTCCGGGTGATCGCCTTGGGAGCGCGACGGAAGTCGACCATGGTGGTGACGCATTGGTGTGCCGCGCGGTGGCGAAGTTCCCGTTGCAGCCACGGGGTGAGCGGTGAGTCTTTGAGGTCGAGGGTGTCAAACAGTTGGAGGCCGGCGTTGAGCGGCGGCGTCTCGACCGTCTTGGGCACGGTGGCTGGTACCCGGTAGTAAACGAGTCGGCCGTCCAGATGGTGTTCGTCGACCCAGTCGGCGACTGCCCGGTAGTGCTCATCGGGGACGAGCAGCGACAGCGCGAAGCCTCGCAGGACGCGTTCGGCGGCGCCTTCCCACTCGACGTGTTCGGCGCGGACTTGGACGAGTTCGCCGACGAAGGGTAGTTCGGTTTCGGGTAGGTCGAGGCCAGCGCAGAGACGTTGCCGCAGGGCGAGGTTGTGGCGTGGGATGTTGCTCGGTCGGCCGCTAAGGCTGCGCAGCTCGGCGTTGATCTCGGCTGCGTCCTTTTCCAGGTCACGGACGTGGACGCCTGCGTCGGTGGCGGCGGTGTGAAGGTCGGCGATCGCGCTGTCATATCGCTGGATTTCCTCGGCGACTGCCATCTGGCGGGTCGCGAAGGTGGTGGCGTCGGCGACGCGGGCGAGTCCGACTGCGTCGAGCAGTGCGTTCAGGCCCGTCATGCGGTCCCTGCGCAGGTCGCGGGTGGCGGAGACGTCTTTGATCTGTCGCTCGAGTTCCCTGATGCGTCCGCCGCCGAGGCCCTCTCGTGCGAGGTCGGCGCGGCGGTGTTCTTCTTCCAGGGCTCCGATCTCCCCGTCGACCTGGCCGAGTAGTGTCCGGTTTGTGGTGAGCTGGTCGGTCAACTTCGTGATCTGTGCGTCGAGGAGGTCGGCGCTGCGGCGGGCGACGAGGTGCGGCAGGGCGGCGCGTTGTTCGTCGAGGGTTTGCAGCGTTTGGCCGTGCTGGTCGTGTGCGTCGCAGGCCGCGAGAATCGGGGTTAGCCCGGCGATCTGTTCTCGGGCGCGAAGGACCGCGTCATGAGCTCGGTTGAGGTCGTCGAAGTGGTCGATGAGCTGGCGGATCACCGATGCGGCGTCGAAGGGTTCGAGCATGTGGCTGCGGACGAAGTCGTTGAGGTTGCCGACTGCCTTCATCGATACGGTCTGGTGGAACAGGTCCATTGCCTGCTCGGAGGCGATGCCGAGTCTCCTGCGGAAGTCTTGGCCGTACTCGGGGAAGTGATCGGCGATCTTGGCTCCGCGTTGGCGTAGCCGTCGACGTAGTTGGGAGATCTCCGTGCCGAAGTCGAGGAAGTCTTCGCTGATCGACAGGGAGGTACCGGCGGTGACGTAGAAGCGCTCGGGTTGGCCGGTGTTGGCATCGTTCAGCCAGAACACTTGGGCGAGGGTCACTGTCGTTCCTAGCGTCTCGTCAGCGAAGACGCCGAGGATCACCGAAAAACAACTGCCGCTGCGCAATCCGACCGGCTTGGAGGTGCCGGTGGCGTCATTGCTCTCGGACTTGTAGTAGCCGAGAACGTAGGAGCGCAACGACCGCTCGCGGGTCTCCGCTCCGGCCGCCTTGTTGTAAGAGATCTTGTTGGCTGGTAGCAGCAGCGTCGTTACTGCGTCGACAAGGGTGGACTTGCCAGAGCCGATGTCGCCGGTGAGGAGGCTGTCGGCTCCGTCGAGGTGGAAGGTCCAGACCCGCTGATCAAAGGTGCCCCAGTTGCGGACTTCCAACCGGTGCAGGCGGTAGCCGTGGCGGGTCATGCAGCGTCTTCCTCATCTTCGGTGAGTTCGGCGGCGTACTCCGCAAGGCGGGAGTCGAAGTCCGCCAGCCACTGGGCATCGACGAACGCCTTAAGGATGCGGCGCACCTCGAAGCTGGGCTCCTTGTCCTTCGTCCGGCGCAGGAATCCCAGCTCGACGACCTTCGTCAGGTGAGCGTCGATCTGGTCGACCAGGCGGGCGTCGTTGGCGCCAGGGGGCATGAACACCGTCAGCATGTCGATGATCTGGCGGCGGGTCAGCACGAGCCGGGGATCCGCACCACTGGCGTCGGCCTCGGCCAGCTTGCGGCGCAGTAGGGCGAGCAACAGGCTGACGTGGAACGACAGGGACCGACGCGGCACCAGCCGCGGCACAGGCGGGAGATCGGGATCCTCGGGCCGGGATTTCAGGTAGGCGTATCCCTCAGAGCGTGTTTGAGATCGGGTTGATCAGGTCCGGGTGAAGGTGCGGCGGGCTTGGCGGCGTGCGGGTTGGCCGCGGGTGATGCGGCGGGTCATGC
>NZ_JBSGDY010000085.1:0-25902 GCF_053602615.1 Micromonospora sp. NPDC004336 | reverse complement strand
TGGTCGGGCACGCCGGCCACCCCGGGCAGCTCGCGCAGCGCCGCCGCCTCCGTGCCCCCGGCGACGCCGGAGGGCACGGCCGCCACCGGTACCGCCGCGAGCGGGACCGGGCCACGCGACCGCACCCCCGCCCCGACGAGCGCACCCCCCTACGCGGCCCGCCGGTCCGCCCCCGAACCGGCGCCGGCGGCCGAGCCGGCCGGTGCCGACGGGTCGCCGGAGCATCCGTCGGCGGCGTTGCCGCAGCGCGTCCCCGCCGAACCGGACGTGCCCGTCGTGCCGGAGCCGCCAGCCGTGGAGCCACCCGCCGAAACCCCGGAGCTCGCCCGCATCGCCACCCACCTGCGCCGCGACGACGAGCCCGCGCCGCTGCGGGAACGGCCGGAGGGCTTCGACGTCAACGCGATCCTCGACGCCGTACGCGGCGTGGCCGGCGTCCGCGACGCGGCGCTGCGCCGCACCCCGGCCGGGGCGCACAGCCTGCGGCTCGACCTGGCCGACGGGGCCGACCCGGCCGAGGTCAGCCGGCTGGTCGCCCGCCTGCTCCAGGAGCGGATGGGACTGGCCGCCGCGCCGCAGAACGTGCCCGGCATGCCCGCCGCGCCGGCCCCGCCGGTGCGCCGCCGCTCGGTGGAGCCGCGCGCGGCCGAACCGAGGTCGCCGGGCTCCGCCGCGCCCCGCGCCGGCGAGCCGGCACCCACCGAAACCCGGGCGGCCGGCAGCCGGGCGGCCGGTGGCCCGGCGGAGGTCCCGCAGGCCCGCGCCGAGCGGCGTACCGAGGCGGCGCCGGAGACCCCGCGCCGCCGTCGACAGTCCGTCGCCCCGCACCGGGGAAGGGCCACCGTGGAGGAGCCGGGCTCGGTCTCCGCCGCCCCGGCCGGCGCCCCGCCCGGCAGCCCGGCGACCGTCGGCACGTCGTACTCCGGCGGGCAGGTGACCACCACCGAGAGCGCGCCGTCCCGGCCGCTGGACACCGGCGGCGTGGCCGGTCCCCGGGTGGTGATCGACCACGTCCAGGTGAGCACCTTCGGGCTCGACGCCACCGTGGAGGTGCGCCTCGTCGCCGGTGGCGAGAGCGCCGCCGGCTACTCGACGGGCCCGGCCGTCGACGGGTACGTGCTGCGCCTCTGCGCGGTGGCCGCCGCCGCGGCGGTGGACGAGCTGCTGCGGGGCGGGGAGCCCGGGTCGGACCGGGGGCGCTGCTTCGTCGAGCACGCCGCGGTGGTGCCCTTCGGCAACTGCGAGGTGGCCACGGTCGTCGTGCTGCTGGTCTGCGACGGCTGGGTGGAGCAGCTGGTGGGCTCGGCGCTGGTCGCCGGCGATCCCCGGCAGGCGGTCGTCCGGGCCACCCTGGCCGCCGTCAACCGCCGGATCGAGGCGTTGCTGGCCTGAGCGCGCAGGCGCGGGTCCGACGCACTGCCGGCGGGCACGGGCACGGGCAGACTGGAGGCATGAAGCGCGCCACCCTCCGGCCGGATCATCTCCTCCCCGAGCACTCCGTACCGCCGCCCTGGCCGGGACGCGAGGTGCGTCTCGACGGCACGGTGACGTACGTCCGGGACACTCCGGCGACCGCCCCCGGCGCGGAGCCGGCGCTCTACGTGCACGGCCTGGGCGGATCCTCGCAGAACTGGACGGATCTGGCCGGCCTGCTCGCCGACCGCCTCGACGGGCAGGCCATCGACCTGCCCGGGTTCGGCCGCAGCGAGCCGGGGCGCCGCTACACGATCCCGGCGTTCGCCGAGCGGGTGGTCCGCTGGATCGAGCACTCCGACCGGGGGCCGGTGCACCTGTTCGGCAACTCGCTGGGCGGGGCGGTGTCGGTGCAGGTGGCGGCGCTGCGGCCGGACCTGGTCCGGACCCTGACGCTGGTCTCGCCGGCGCTGCCGTTCCTGGACTTCCGGCGCTCGTTGCAGGGGCGGATGCTGCCGCTGCTGGCGATCCCCCGGGGCGAGCGGCTGGCCGCCTGGCGGCTCGCCCAGCTCGCCCCCGAGGCGATGGCGCAGCAGATGCTGGAGGCGTGCATCGCCGACCTCAGCCGGATCTGCGAGCAGCGCCGGCAGGAGGCGCTGGAGGAGATCCGGGTGCGCCACGAGGCCGAGCACTACGCCGCCGCGTACGTCCGGACGTTCCGCGGCCTGGTCTCCAGCTTCCTGCGGTCGTACCTGCCGGGGTCGGGGTCGCTGTGGCGGCTGGCCGGCGCCGTCCGGGCACCCACGCTGGTCGTCGGCGGGCGGCACGACCGGTTGGTGGACGTCCGGGTGGCGCCGCAGACCGCCCGGGTCATCCCGGACAGCCGACTGCTGATGCTGGACGGGGTCGGCCACGTCGCGCAGGTGGAGGTGCCGCGCCTGGTCGCCCGCGCCGTGCTGGGGCTGCTCGCCGAGACCGGGGACACCGCCAGGCGGCCCGACATGGCAGGCTGAGCGGGATGCCCTCCGCTCGCCGCCGCCCCGCCACGCCCTCGACCGGGGGCCACCGTGCCCACGCCTCTCCCGCGGGGCGTGGCGACCCGACAGCCCGGGCCCGACCCGGTGGCCCCGACCTGACCCGGCCACGGCACCGCCGTCCGGTCCGTCGACGCCGTCTCGTCGAGGTGGTCGCGCTGGTCCTGGCGGTCGGCGCGGCGGTGGCGGTGGTCGCCGACTGGCGCGGCGCCGACGTCGGCGCGGAGGTGGTCACCGCCGAGCAGATGGCTCCCGGGCCGGCGCTCGGGCCGGTTTCCGCCGCACCGGTCACGCCGACGCCCTCCACCAGCGTCGCGCCGCCGCCGGTGCTGCGGCTGTCCGGGCCGGTGCCGTCGCGGGGCCGGGGCAGTTTCGGCTACGACGACCGGGCGGGCCCGGTGCTGGGGGAGACCGGCACGCTGCGCCGCTACCGGGTCGCGGTGGAGGTCGGCTCCGGCGAGGACACGGGAGACTTCGGCACGGCCGTCGGGGAGGCGCTCGCCGGGCCGGGAAGCTGGGTCGACGGCGGGCTGCGGTTGCAGCAGGTGGGCGCCGACGCACGGCACGACTTCACGGTCTACCTCGCCACCCCCACCACGGCGGGCCGGATGTGCGCGGCCGGCGGGGTCGACATCCGGGTGGGCGGGAAGCCGTACACCTCGTGCCGGGCGCCCGGCAAGGTGATCATCAACCTGGAGCGCTGGCGGCAGTCGGTGCCGCACTACGTCAGCGCCCGGGTGCCGCTGTCGGTCTACCGCACGTACGTGGTGAACCACGAGGTCGGACACCAGCTGGGGCACCGGCACGAGCGCTGCCCCGGCAAGGGCCGGCCGGCGCCGGTGATGATGCAGCAGACGCTCTTCCTCAACGGCTGCGTCGCCAACCCCTGGCCCTACCGGGACGGCCGGCGCTACGCCGGACCGCGCCTGTAGCCGCCAGCCGCCAGCCGCCAGGCGGCGCCGCGCGCCCGGCTGCGGGCGACCGGACAACCGGCCCCGGGAGGTTGGTCGCGGGGCGAAAACGCCGCAAAGGTGTACCAGAACTGCCTTCCGGACTTGCGCTGAAGGCACGGAAATGCCCGTTTGTCGTGGGACGCTCGAACCATGACGTCGTCGTCCCCTTACGACCCGCCTGGTCCGCCGCCGCCCCACCCGTCTGCGTCGCCGTCACCGCCGTCGTCGCCGTCGTCGTCAGCGCCGTCGCCGTCGTCACCGCCGCCGTCGTCACCGCCGCCGTCGTCCCAGTCGTCGTCACGGCCGAGCCCAAGCCCGCGTCCGCGTCGGCCGTTGCGGGAACGTCCGGCGGCGGCCCTGCTCCGCGACCGGCGCGTCCTCGGGCTCGCCCTGGCCCTGCTGCTCGCGGCGGCCGTCACGGCCGCGTTGCCGCTGGCGGGCGACCCGGGCGGGGAGCCCACGGGCGGCCGGAACCGGGCGGCCCCCGGGGCCGGGGCCGGCGAACGGGAGCGGCAGACCCACTACCCCCGGGAGGGCGCGGGCGACTTCACCACGGCGGCCGGTGACTCCCCGGTGCGGGGCACGGCCGGGCCGGTGTGGCGCTACCGGGTGGCCGTCGAGTCGGACGCCGGGCAGGACGCCGCCGCCTTCGCCGCCTCCGTCGACGAGGTGCTGGCCGACCCGCGCGGCTGGACCGCCTCGGAGGAGTTGCGCGTGCAGCGGGTGGCCGACGCCGACGCCGACTTCACCGTGTACCTCGCCACGCCCGGGACCTCGGAGCGGATGTGCGCCGAGGGCGGGCTCAGCACCGAGGGCTACACCTCCTGCCGGCTCCCCGGGCAGGTGATCATCAACCTGGCGCGCTGGCTGGAGGCGGTGCCGGACTACGGCGCGCCGCTGGAGGTCTACCGGGCCTACGTGGTCAACCACGAGGTGGGCCACGAGTTCGGCGAGGTGCACCAGGCCTGCCCGGCGCCCGGGGAGCCCGCGCCGGTCATGCAGCAGCAGACGTACGGCCTGGACGGCTGCGCCGCCAACGCCTGGCCCTACGTCGACGGCTCCCGCTACGAGGGCGAGGTCGTTCCCGGCATCTGAGTTATTCCCGTTCCCGCAGTTCGGGCGACGTGTCACTCCTCATGGCCGATCGACCCGCGTGCGAGCGACAATGGCCCGGTTCGCCTTCAGCCGATCCCGGGGAGTCCACCGTGTCGTTGCCCCCGCTCGTCGAGCCCGCCGCCGAGCTGACCGTTGACGAGATCCGCCGCTACTCGCGCCACCTGATCATCCCGGACGTGGGGGTGGAGGGGCAGAAACGGCTGAAGAACGCCCGGGTGCTCTGCGTCGGCGCCGGCGGCCTCGGCTCGCCGGCCCTGATGTACCTGGCCGCCGCCGGTGTGGGCACCCTCGGCATCATCGACTTCGACACCGTCGACGAGTCCAACCTCCAGCGCCAGATCATCCACGGCGTCTCGGACGTGGGCCGCTCCAAGGCGGAGTCGGCCGCCGCGTCCATCCGGGAGATCAACCCGCTGGTGCAGGTGGAGATCCACAACACCGCCCTGGACCGGGACAACGTCCGCGAGATCTTCGCCCGGTACGACCTGATCGTCGACGGGACGGACAACTTCGCCACCCGCTACATGGTCAACGACGCGGCGGTGCTGCTCGGCAAGCCGTACGTCTGGGGTTCGATCTACCGCTTCGACGGCCAGGCGTCGGTCTTCTGGGCCGAGCACGGCCCCTGCTACCGCTGCCTCTACCCGGAGCCCCCGCCGCCCGGCATGGTCCCCTCCTGCGCCGAGGGGGGCGTGCTCGGCGTGCTCTGCGCGTCGATCGGCTCGATCCAGGTCAACGAGGCGATCAAGCTGCTCGCCGGCATCGGCGAGCCGCTGGTCGGCCGGCTGATGGTCTACGACGCCCTGGAGATGAGCTACCGCAAGATCAAGGTCCGCAAGGACCCGAACTGCGTGCTCTGCGGCGAGAACCCCACGGTCACCGACCTGCTGGAGGACTACGAGGACTTCTGCGGCGCGGTGTCGGTCGAGGCCCAGGAGGCGGTGGTCGACGCGACCATCACCGCGCTGGAGCTCAAGGAGTGGCAGGACGCCGGCAAGGACATCTTCCTCGTCGACGTGCGCGAGCCGGCCGAGTACGAGATCGTCCGGATCCCCGGCGCGACGCTGATCCCCAAGGGCGAGATCATCTCCGGGGAGGCGCTGGCCAAGCTGCCGCAGGACCGGCAGATCGTGCTGCACTGCAAGTCCGGGGTCCGCTCCGCCGAGGCGCTCGCCGCGCTGAAGGCGGCCGGCTTCCGCGACGCGGTGCACGTGCAGGGCGGCGTGCTCTCCTGGATCAAGCAGATCGACCCGTCGCTGCCCGCGTACTGACGGGTCGGCCGGGGTCGCGGCGGGTCCTCCCGACCCCCGTGACCTCGGCCGATTCCCCGAGGCGCGATCACGTTCGCGCAGGTAGCGTTGCCGCCGTGGTCGACATCGAAGCCGCTGTCGGGTTCGTCGTGGCGCACGGGGACGCGGTGGACCGCGCCCGGCTCTCCCGGCTGCGCGGCGGCGCGCCGCCGTCGCCCGAGCTGCTCGACGCGGCCGAGGTCGGTCAGACGCCCGACGGCGGCTGGCCGGCGACGCTGGGCGGGGACGTCGCGTCCGTCGACGCCACCTGCTTCCGCCTGTCCGAGTTGGACGACCTCGGGGCGCTCGGCCGTCCGGCGGCCCGGCGGGCGCTGGACTGGCTGGCCGCCCGGCAGCTGCCCGACGGCGGCTGGGAGGAGGACCCGGCGCTGGCCGGGGTCGCCCCCGAGTGGGCCCGGCCGGGCGATCCCGAGGCGGGGTTCTACCTGACCGCCAACGCCGGTTTCTGGCTGACCGTCGCGGGCCTGGACGCCCGGGCCGCCGGCCCGCTGGACCACCGGGTCGGCGGGGCGTACGCGGGCGTCGTCCACGCCGCCGCGCAGTCGCTGGTCGCCCGGCTGCGCCCGGACGGCGGCTGGCCGTCCTTCCTGCCCGCCGGCTGGCTCGGCGCGGCGGTCCTGCACCGGCAGGAGATGTTTCACGAGGCGGCGCGGATCCAGGTGCTGCTCGCCGACCGGGTGCCGGAGCTGTCCCCGGGCGACGTGGCCTGGCTGGCCGCGACGCTGCGCCGCGTCGGCGTCGACGAGCAGGACTGGCTGCTGGCGCGGGCCCGGCGGCGGCTGGCGGAGACCCAGCGCGGCGACGGCGGCTGGGACAGCGAGAACGGGCACCAGTTCGACGTGCACACCACGCTGAGCGCGATCCGGGCCTGCCGCTGACGGCGGCCCCGACCCGGGCCGGCAGCCGGGCCTACCGGCACCCGGACGGGGGGCGATCCGGGCCCGGCGCCGGGACGGTGGTCGGGCAGGCGGGCGGCGGAGCCGCCGGAACGGACGGTCCGCTCACCGGAGCTGGTTGATCACCAGCGGCCACCAGGCGTCCGGGGCGAAGGCGGGGCGGTCGATGCTCTCCAGGACGGTGCGCAGCGTCTCGGCCCGCTCGGCCCGGCCCGCCTTCCCCTCGTCGGCCTCGACGAAGAGCGCGAACTGGTAGAGGAACTCGACGAACGTCCGGAAGCTGCTGTTGACCGCCTGGACGTCCTGCTGTTGCAGGTCGAACTGGAGGATCTCGCCGGTCTTCGGGTCGAGCACGTAGAGCAGGTCCGGGTTGTCGGCGACCGCGCCGACCACGATCAGCCGGATGTCGAGCGAGCCGTCCTCGGTGCTGAGCTGGATCGTGTCGAACAGCTCGATGTCGCCTTCGAGGAAGGCGGTGTAGACGACCTCCACGTCGAGCGGGATCTCGTCGCCGGCGGGGAGCGTGTCGGGGCTGAAGCCCCCCTCCAGCCACGCCTCCCGGGGGTACGGGATCAGCTCGTCCTCGCTCCACAGTGAGCGGAACCGGGGGTCAGCGGCCATCGGTGGTCCCTTCGCGACTCGGGTGGCGGGAAAGCGTCAGGACGACAGGTCCGCGGCGATCAGCAGGCGTCGCCAGTTGTCGGCGTACTCGCCGGCGTGCCGGCCCTTGCGCAGCCGCTCGTCGCGGACGCCGGGGCCGAGGACCGTGGCGACCAGCTCCGGGTAGCCGGGACCGAACACGTGCTCGTCGAAGAACATGGCGACGTCGGGGGCGATGACGGTGAACTCCACGTCCTCGTCGGGGTGCTCGTACTGGAAGACGTAGTCGTCCGGCTCCATCCAGTAGACGTCGAGGTCCTCGGTGTCGAGGTAGATCGGCGCCCCGGCCTCGATCTCGGCGCGCAGCCGGGGCGGGATGCTGTGCACCTCGTGGCCGACCGCCAGCGGGCCGCCCATCGGGTCGTTCTCGTTCACCGTGCGGGCCGCCCACGCCGCCGGGCTGAGGATCTCGTCGGGCGGCGCGAACCGGAAGTTGTCGCCGGCCAGGCGCCCGAACAGGCCGTAGACCTCGGCGACGCCGGGCAGGTCGGGGATCGGCTCCAGCGGGGCGGGCTCGCCGATGACCACGCCGAAGCCCCGCTCGGCCTCCAGGCGCCGCAGCAGCGCGAGCTTCTCCCGGATCCGGTCCAGGCGGGCCGGATCCTGCGGGCTGCTCACGGGACCACCTTCACGATGACCGGCGTGCCCCCGGGAACGCCCCGCAGCGCGACGGAGATCTCCCTGCCGAGTTCGCGGTTCGTCCAGGCGTCCATCGGCCTGAGATTATCGTACGTGTCCGTTCCGTCCAGTTGGAGCTCCTGGATGTGGTCCGGGGCGTAGCCCTTGCCGCGCGACCCCGACCCCCGCCCCACCGTCCGGTGTGGCCGACGCCGCCCCGGCCGGTCAGCCGCGCAGGTGACCGTCCCCGGTCACCACGTACTTGGTGCTGGTCAGCTCGGGCAGGCCCATCGGCCCGCGCGCGTGCAGCTTCTGCGTGGAGATGCCGATCTCGGCGCCGAAGCCGAACTCGCCGCCGTCGGTGAACCGGGTCGAGGCGTTGACCATCACGGCCGCCGCGTCCACCCGGGCCACGAACTCCCGGGCGGCGGTGGCCGAGTCCGTGACGATCGCCTCGGTGTGCCCGGTGCCGTACCGCCGGATGTGCGCGACCGCCGCGTCGAGCGAGTCGACGACGGCGACGGAGATGTCGGCGGAGAGATACTCGGTGGCGAAGTCCTCGTCGGTGGCCGGCACCACCGCCGCCGAGTGGGCGGCGACCCGGTCGTCGCCGTGCACCGTGACGCCCGCCTCGGCGAAGGCGGCCAGCATCGGCGGCAGGAAGGCGTCGGCGACGGCCGCGTGCACCAGCAGCGACTCGGCGGTGTTGCAGGTGGAGAGCCGCTGCGTCTTGGCGTTCAGCGCGACCGCGACCGCCTTCGCCACGTCGGCGGCGGCGTCGACGTAGACGTGGCAGTTGCCGACGCCGGTCTCGATCACCGGCACCGTCGACTCCTCGACCACCGTGCGGATCAGCGACGCGCCGCCGCGCGGGATCAGCACGTCGACCAGGCCCCGGGCGCGCATCAGCTCCTTGACGGAGTCGCGGGTGGTGGCGTCGAGCAGCTGCACCGCGTCCGCCGGCAGGCCCGCGCCGGCGACCGCGTCGCGCAGCACCGAGACGAGGGCGGCGTTGGAGTTCGCCGCCGACGAGGAGCCGCGCAGCAGCGCCGCGTTGCCCGACTTCAGGCAGATGCCGGCGGCGTCGACCGTGACGTTCGGCCGCGCCTCGTAGATGATGCCGACCACGCCGAAGGGCACCCGGATCTGGCGCAGCTCCAGCCCGTTGGGCAGGGTCGAGCCCCGCACCACCTCGCCCACCGGGTCCGGCAGCGCGGCCATCTGCCGCAGCGCGTCGGCGATGCCCGCGACCCGCCCCGCGTCGAGGGCGAGCCGGTCCAGCACGGCCGCGCTCAGCCCGGCCCCGCGCCCGGCCGCCAGGTCCTCCCCGTTGGCGGCCAGGATCTCCGGCGTACGCGCCACCAGCGCGTCGGCCATCGCGACCAGCGCGGCGTCCTTCGTCGTACGGGTGGCGACGGCCAGCGCCTCCGCCGCCGTTCGCGCCCGCCGGGCCTGCTCGCTCACGCTCATCGCCGCACTCCTCACAACAGCACGAGGTCGTCGCGGTGGACGACCTCCCGTTCGTACGCCGGGCCGAGCGCCGCGGCGAGTTCCGAGGTCGACCGCCCGAGCAGCCCGGGCAGCTCGACCGCGTCGTAGTTGACCAGCCCCCGGGCGACCGGCGCGCCCCCGGCGTCCACCAGGTCGACGGGGTCGCCGGCGGTGAACGCGCCGTCCACGGCCGTGATGCCGGCGGGCAGCAGCGACTTGCGCCGGCCCACCACCGCGTCGACCGCGCCCGGGTCGAGGTGCAGCCGGCCCCGGGGCGAGGTGGCGTGGGCCAACCAGAAGAGCCGGGCCGCCGGGCGCCGGCGGCTCGGGTGGAACAGGGTGCCGACCGGCTCGCCGGCCAGCGCCGGGGCGGCCAGCGGGGCGGCGGTCAGCACCACCGGGATGCCGAAGCCGGTGGCGATCCGGGCCGCCTCCACCTTGGTCACCATGCCGCCGGTGCCCACCCCGGCCCGGCCCGCCCCGCCGATGTCGACGCCGGACAGGTCCCGCTCGTCGTGCACCTCGCTGATCCGGCTGGAGCCGGGGCGGGTGGGGTCGCCGGTCCAGAGGGCGTCGACGTCCGACAGGAGCACCAGCAGGTCGGCGTGGACCAGGGCGGCGACGAGGGCGGCCAGCCGGTCGTTGTCGCCGAACCGGATCTCCTCGGTGGCGACCGTGTCGTTCTCGTTGACGATCGGCACCGCCCGCAGGTCGAGCAGCTTGCGCAGGGTGCGGTACGCGTTGCGGTAGTGCGCCCGCCGGGTCACGTCGTCGACGGTCAGCAGGACCTGCCCGACGGTCAGGCTGTGCCGGGCGAAGGCGGCGGCGTACCGGCCGATCAGCAGGCCCTGCCCGACGCTGGCGGCGGCCTGCTGGGTGGCCAGGTCGCGTGGGCGCCGGGACAGCCCCAGCGGCGCCAGGCCGGCGGCGATCGCGCCGGAGCTGACCAGCACCACCTCCCGCCCCTCGGCGGCGAGCGCGCCCAGGGTGCCGACGAGCGCGTCGACCCGCCCGTCGTCCAGCCCGCCGGCGGCGGTGGTCAACGAGGAGGATCCGATCTTGACGACGACCCGCCGGGCCGCCGTGACTGCGTCGCGCACCCGCCCATTCTGCGTGGTCGGGCGGGACGCGCCTCGGCGCGTTCCCATATCGTGGCCGGTCGTGACACCTGACGAGTACGTCGAGGCGGTGCTGGAGCTCGTCGAGCGGATCCCGCCCGGCCGGGTGATGTCGTACGGGGCGGTCGCCGACGCGCTCGCCGAACGCTCGGGGCGGGCGTCGGCCCGGCTGGTCGGCTCGATCATGGCCCGGCACGGCGGGGGAGTGCCCTGGCACCGGGTGGTGAACTCGGCGGGCCGGCTGCCACCCGGTCACGAGCGGGAGGCGCGGGCGCGGCTGCGGGCCGAGGGGGCGCCGCTGCGCGGCGACGGGGTGGACATGGCGGCGAGCTGGTCCCCGGAAGAGGGGATGTGACGGGAACCATAACGTGAGTAACATTCGGCCCCATGGACGCGCCGCCGGGTGGAGCCGGCTCGCCGGGCGCCGCCGCGCCGACCGCCAGCTCGCCGCCCGCCGCCGGCGCGCTGCCCCGCCGGGTGCACGCCGGATACGCGCTGGGGTCGCTGGCCACGGGCGCGTTCGGCACCGTGCCCGGGCTGCTCCTGCTGCCCTACCTGACCGACACCCTCGGCGTCGCGGCGGGCGCGGCCGCCCTGCTGGTGCTCCTGCCGAAGGCGTGGGACGTGCTGGTCAACCCGGTCGCCGGCCGGATCTCCGACCGCACCCGGTCGCGCTGGGGCGCCCGCCGGCCGTACCTGCTGGGCGCCGGGACCGCCCTCGGCGTGCTCTTCGCCGCCATCTTCGCCGCGCCGTTCGGGGCCGGGCCGGCCGCCGGGGCGTACGTCGCCGTCGCCTTCCTCGCCACCGCCACCGCGTTCGCCTTCTTCCAGGTGCCGTACGTGGCGATGCCGGCCGAGCTGACCGGCGACTACGCCGAACGTACCCGCCTGATGAGCTGGCGGATCGCGGTGCTGGCGCTGGCCATCCTGGTCTCCGGCGCGGTGGCCCCGCTGGTGCGCGACGCGGGCGGCGGCGGCGTCCCCGGGCACCGCTGGATGGGGTTCTTCGTCGCCGGGCTGATCGTGCTCGGCGCGGTCGGCGCGTTCCTCGGCACCCGCGCCGCCCCGGAGAGCACGGTGGGGGAGAGCGAGCCGACGCTGCGCGCCCAGCTCGCCGTCGCCGGCCGCAACCGGCCGTTCCGGGCGCTGCTGGTCTGCTTCGTGGTGCAGTCCGCCGGGGTGGCCACCATCCTCGCCGGCGTCAACTACTTCGCCGACCAGATCCTGCACGACCCCGACGGCGGCCCGACGACCTTGTTCGTCTGCTTCGTCGGGCCGGCGCTGCTGGTGATGCCGCTCTGGACCCGGGCCGGCGCGCGGATCGGCAAGCTCGCCGCGCTGGTCGCCGCGTCGCTGATCTTCGCGGCGGGCGCGCTGGCCCTGGTCGCCGCCCCGGTGCTGCCCACGCTCGCGGTCTACCTCCTGGTCGCGCTGGTCGGCGTCGGCTACGCCGGCCAGCAGGTCTTCGCCCTCGCCATGCTCCCGGACTGCATCGCCTACGACACGGCGCGCACCGGCCGGCGGCAGGCCGGCGTGTTCACCGGCCTCTGGACGGCGGGCGAGACCCTGGGGCTCGCCCTCGGGCCGGGCCTCTTCGGCCTGGTGCTCCAGCTGGGCGGCTACGTCTCCTCCGACACCGGCACCGCCGCCGCCCAGCCCGACACCGCCCGCCTCGGCATCCTGCTCGGCTTCACCGTGCTGCCCGCCGTGCTGGTCGCCCTGGCCACCCTCCTCCTGCGCCCCTACGACCTGACCCCGGCCCGCCTCGCCGCCGCCGGGCCCGCCCCCACCGCCCCCGCGACCGGGGACGACAGCCACCGCACCCACGGAAAGGGCGTCACGACTCCATGACCGACGAGAGGCCGGGCGGCAGCGCGCTGCCCGGGACCGGGTTGCCCGCCGAGCGCGTGCTGGCCGAGGTGCGCGCCCTGCGGGCCGCCGACCGCCCCACCCACGGGGGGCGGCTCTTCGCGTACGTGTACGACCCCGCCGTGCCGGGGCTGGACGACCTGGCCGCCGCCGCGCACGCGGCGAGCGCGCACGTCAACGGGCTCGACCCGACCGCCTTCCCGTCGCTGCTGGCGATGGAGAACGCGCTGGTCGGCGCGGCCGCCCGGCTGCTCGGCGGCGGCCCCGGCAGCGCCGCGCCGGACGCGGTCGGCAGCGTCACCAGCGGCGGCACCGAGTCGCTGATCCTGGCCGTGAAGGCCGCCCGGGACGCCCACCCCGAGATCGCCGCGCCCCGGATCGTGGTGCCGGCCAGCGCGCACGCCGCGTTCGCCAAGGCGGCCCACTACCTGCGGGTCGCCGTGGACACGGTGCCCGTGTCGGCGTCGACGCTGCGGCCGGCCGTCGCCGACGTGGCCGCCGCCATCGGTCCCGAGACCGTGCTGGTGGCCTGCTCCGCCCCCTCGTACGCGCACGGCGTCGTCGACCCGGTCGCCGGGATCGCCGAGGCGGCCGCGAGGGCCGGGGTGCGCTGCCACGTCGACGCCTGCTTCGGCGGCTGGACCCTGCCGTACCTGCGCCGGCTCGGGGCGGACGTGCCGCCGTTCGACTTCGCCGTCGCCGGGGTCACCTCGATCTCGGTCGACCTGCACAAGTACGCGTACGCCCCGAAGGGCGTCTCGGTGCTGCTGCACCGCGACCCGGCGCTGCGCGCCCCGCAGTACTTCGCGTACGCGGACTGGCCCGGCTACACGATGGTCAACCCGGTGATCGCCTCCACCCGCTCCGGCGGCCCGATCGCCGCCGCGTACGCGACCCTGCGGCACCTCGGCGACGACGGTTACCTGCGGCTCGCGGCGGCGACGCGGGACGCCGTGGCGGGGCTGGCCGACGCCGTCCGCGCGGTCGACGGGCTGCGGCTGGTGGCCGAGCCGGAGTCGACGGTCGTCTGCTTCACCGCCACCGATCCGGGGCTGGACCTCTTCGTCCTGGTCGACGAGCTGACCGCCCGGGGCTGGCACACCCAGCCCCAGCTCGCGTACGCCGACCTGCCGCGCAGCGTGCACCTGACCGTGACCGCCGCCGTGGCGCCCCGGGTGGCGGAGTTCGGCCCGGCCCTCGCCGAGGCGGTGGCCGCCGCGCGGGCGGCCGGGCCGGTCGCGCTCCCCGGTGACCTGCTCGCCCTCGCCGGCACGCTGACCGCCGACGCGCTCACCCCGGACCTGGTCGCCGGCCTCGCGGCCGGGCTGGGGCTGGGCGGGCCGGCCGCCGGGGCCGGCCCGGCGCCGGACCGGATGGCGGCGGTGAACACCCTGCTCGACGCCGCGCCGCCCGCGCTGCGGGAACGCCTGCTCGTGGAGTTCGTGGGCCTGCTGCAACGCCCGACGTACTGAGACCCGGCGCGGTGGCGGGCACCGCGCCGGGCCCCGGTCACCGCCAGTTGATCGTGGCGGTGTTGTTGTCGCGGTCGGGTTCGATCAGGTGGTGGCCGCCCGGTCCGTGCGGGACCACGCTCACCCGCGCCGAGCCCGCGGCGAGGGCCGACCCCGGCGGCACCCGCAGCTCCAGCCGGAGGCGGACCTCGCCGCCCGGCGCGATCGGGCCGAGCTGGCAGACGAGCGGGGCGTCCCTCAGCCCGGTGTCGTCGGCGCAGGCCGTCGAGCCCCCGACGAGCCGCAGTTGCCCCGGCAGGTCGAGGTCGAGGACGGCCCTGGTCACCTCCCGGCCACGCAGGTGCCGGACCAGCACCTCCACGGTGCCCGACCGGGAGCCGTCCTCGGCCGTGCTGAGCGTGAGGTCCGTCGCGGAGACCGCGAGGTCGGCGAAGTACGGGTTCGGGCCGAACGTGGTCGGCCCCTCCACCTGCGTGAACCGCCCGTCGCCCCAGCGGTAGCCGCGCCACTGCCGCTGCGACCAGTCGAGCGGCCAGCCGCCGCCCGGGGCGAGGTCGGCCACCTGCACCCGCACCAGGCCGCCGGGGGCGACCTCCACGTCGGTGATCCACTGCGGTGTCTCCCGCGCGGTGGTCGCCACCCGGCCCAGGGTGACGATCCCGCCGGCCGGATCGCGGTCGAACGCGACCACCTGCATCGGCCCGCCGGTGCCGCGCAGGCATTGCGTCAACGCGACCGTCTCGGTCGCGCCGTCCCGGTCGACGTCGCCGTACGCGAGCCCCAACAGCACGTTCGTCCCGTCCCGCGTCGCCTCGCCCACCAGCCGGGCGCCCCTGGTCGGGCAGGCCGAGCCGGGCCGCCACTCCGGCAGCGACACCGGCGTGGCGAGCAGTTGCGCCCGGCTGATCCGGCCGTTGGGGGCCGCCGGAGCGGAGCCGGCTCCGGTCGGTGTCGGCGACGCCGACGAACCGGCCGAGGTGCTCGGCGTGGGGGAGCCGGACGGGGTTCCGGTCGGCTGCACCGGTCCCGGCGGGGGAGCCGGATCGGTCAGCGCCGCGTACCCGACGACGGGGCCGGTCCCCAGCGCCAGGGCCGCCGCGACGGCCGTGCCGAGCGTGCGGCGCCGGCGCTGCCGCACGCGCCGGCGGACGGCCGCCGGGCCGGGCGGCTCGACCTCGGCCAGCACCTCCGTGCGGTACCGGGCGAAGCGCTCGGCGAAGGCCACTGCCTCGTGTTCAGACATCCTGTGCCTCCTCGGTGTCCCGCAGGGAAGCGGCGAGCGAGGCCCGCCCCCGGTGCAGCCAGGACTTGACCGTCCCCTCGGCGACGTGTTCCTGCGCGGCGATCTCGGCGACGGTCAGGTCGGCCAGGTAGTGCAGCACCACCGCCCGGCGCTGCCGGGGCGGCAGCAACGCCAACGCCGCCTCCAGCGCCACCCGGTCCGGCGTCGGGCCCGCCACCTCCGCCTCCACCCGCCGCTGTCGGAGCAGGTGGTCGCGGGCGGTCCGCAGCCGGCGCCACCGGCTGCGGGCGAGGTTCCAGGCGACCCGCCGCACCCAGGCCACCGGGTCGTCGTAGTGGACCAGCCGGCTCCACCGCGCCAACGCCCGGCAGAACGCCTCCTGGGCCAGGTCCTGGGCCTGGCCCAGGTCCCCGGTGTACGCGCAGAGCTGCGCGGTCACGCTCCCGAAGTGCGCGTGGTAAAAGGCGTCGAAGACGAGCGGGGAGTCGTCCCGCTCCTCGACCGGCGGTGGTTCGTTCGCGCGGGCCCCCATCGTCACTGTCACTGCCCCTCCCCGTCGGGCCACTGTGGTGTCTGGCGCCGGTAACACCCGAACGGCAGACGACGGGTTGCGGCACCGCGCCGTCGGGCATCCGACGGCGCGGGCCGTTCCCGCCACCCCCGATCGTCGTCGCATCGGCGGCCGCCGGGGTGCCCCACCGGCCGGCGGCGCCGCGCCGTGCGCCGGGGGCACGCCGAACACGAAGGTGCGGCCGTGGGCACACCACGGCCGCACCTCCGTCGATCGTCGTCAGTCGCCGGCGACGGCGGTGACGGCGAAGGTGGCGGTGTTGTCGACGGGGTCGGCGTCGGTGAGTTCGCCGCCCCAGCCGAAGATCCCGTACAGCCGCACCGAGCCGGTGCCGAGGTCGCCCGGGGCCACCTCGGCCGGCGCCCGGAACAGCAGCGCCACGGACCGCTCCTCACCCGGCACGAACGGTCCGCCGGCGACCGGGCAGGCGGCCGTGCACTGCTCCTGCGGCTCGCTGCCGGCGAGGCGCACCCCGGCCGGCAGCGTCGGCTCCAGCCAGTAGGCGTCGTGCGCCGCGTCGCCCGCCGACCGCACGGTCACCGGCAGCCGGCCCAGCCAGCTCCCGTCCTCCTGCCGGGTCAGGGTGGCGGACCCGACCGTCAGCGACGCGTCGGTCACCGTGTCCCAGACGTACGGTCGGGCGTCCCGCAGCGAGCCGGTGGTGGAGCGGAACAGCGTGTCGAACGCCCGGGTGTCGTTGGCCGGGTTCGCGTCCCCGGTCTCGACCGTCACCCGACCGCCGGCCGCGGACATCGCGTACGCCCGCGGGGTCGTCAGCACCCGGAAGTCGACCGTGAACCGACGTCGCTCGCCGGGCTGGAGCGCGCCGCCCGGCACGTAGCAGTGGATCGTCCGCACCGGCTTCGGAGCCCCGTACACGCAGGGCTCGTCCGGGCGCATGCCGGCGAACGCGCCCGGCACCGGCTCCGTGATCGTGAGGTTCAGGTGGGACGCCTGCGTACCCCGGTGGGTGACGGTCACCGGCAGGCTGCCGGCGTACCCCCGGTCGGTCGGTTCGAGCACCAGCCGGCCGGTCGACACCGAGGTGTCGGCCGGGGCGGCGGCCTGCGCGGCGGGCGTCGCCGCCCCGAGCAGGGCGAGTCCCGCCCCCAGCACGCCGGCGACGAGCCGTCGGGCGATGGTTCCGGTCATGTCTGTCCTCCAGATCCCCGTTGTGCCGCCCGCGGCCTCGCGCCGCCGGGCGGGTGTCACGGACAGACACTTGCGAGCCGGGAGGTGGGTTGCGCGGCGCCGGCGCGGGCCGCGGTCGCGTACCAGACAGTGGCGCGACCAGGGCGCCGGCGACCGGCGGCGCGGTGCGACCGGTCGGCGCGGAGCGGCCGGACGGCGTCGAGCGCGTGGTCGGCGTCGAGTGACCGGTGGGTGTCGGGCGAACCGGTCGGCGAGGGACCGTCGGTGTCGGGCGGACCGGTCGGCGCCAGCGACCCGTCGGCGCCGCCGGCGGCTGTGGTTGACTTGGGGCGGGGTCCGGGGAAGGGGGCGGTCGTGCAGGTGCCGGGAGTGCTCGGCGAGCCGATCCGGTTCGTGCTGAACTGGGGCCGTCGCTACTCGCTCTGGGTCTTCAACTTCGGCCTGGCCTGCTGCGCGATCGAGTTCATCGCCACCAGCATGGGCCGGCACGACTTCATGCGGCTGGGCGTGATCCCCTTCGCGCACGGCCCCCGGCAGGCCGACCTGATGGTGGTCTCCGGCACGGTCACCGACAAGATGGCCCCCGCCATCAAGCGGCTCTACGACCAGATGCCCGAGCCGAAGTACGTCATCTCGTTCGGCGCGTGCTCCAACTGCGGCGGCCCCTACTGGGACTCCTACTCGGTGACCAAGGGTGTCGACCAGCTCATCCCGGTCGACGTCTACGTGCCGGGCTGCCCGCCCCGGCCGGAGGCCCTGCTGCACGGCATCCTGCGCCTGCAGGAGAAGATCGCCGCCGAGCAGTCCGGGGTCGGCGGGGTGCCCAGGCCGGACGCGCTCGCCGCGCCCGTCGACGCCCCGCCCGCCGACGCCGGCTCCACCGGCGCGGTCCCGCGCTCGGCGGAGTCGCTGACCGCCCCGCCGGTCCGCCCGCCCACCCGCTGAGGCGCGTCCCCGCCCGCGCACCGCTGAGGCGCGTCCCCGCCCGCCCACCCGTTGAGGAGCGTCCCCGCCCGCGCCGGCCCCGGCCGTCGGGTCGGGACGGGCCGGTCGGTCGGGCGACACCTCCCGGGTGGTCGGCGAGGGCTAGCCTGCGCACCATGAGCCAGTCCGCGGACCAGCGTTCCGCCTACATCGTCCACGTGCTCACCGAGGAGTTCGGCGAGTCGATGGCGCTCGACCCGGCCGCCTTCCGGCGCAAGTTCCGCAAGATGGCCGCCTCGCCGTTCGCCTTCTACCGGGGCAGCGCCTCCCTGTTCTACGCCGACCAGCTCGGCGACTTCGCCGACGACCGGTTCCTCGACGACCGGACCAGCCGGGTGTGGATCCACGGCGACCTGCACGCGGAGAACTTCGGCACGTACATGAACGCCTCCGGACGGCTGGTGTTCAACGTCAACGACTTCGACGAGGCGTACGTCGGGCCGTTCAGCTGGGACCTCAGGCGTCTGGCGGCCAGCGTGGCCCTGCTCGGCTACGCCAAGGCGCTCTCCGACCGGGCGATCAGCGACCTGGTCGCCGGCTTCGCCGGGTCGTACCTGACCGAGCTGCGGGCCATCGCGGCCGGCGGTGACGACGCGATCGGCTCGATCACCCTGGACAACGCCGACGGTGTGCTGCGCCGGGTGCTCCAGCAGGCCCGGCTCAACACCCGGGTCGACCTGCTCGCCGCGCAGACCACCGTCGACAACCACGAGCGGCGCTTCTCCCTCGGCGACGGGGTCTTCGCGGTCGACGACGAGACCCGGGCGAAGGTCTGCGCCGCGTTCGAGGACTACCTCGGCACCCTGCCGGTCTCCTCGGCGCGGCTCCGCCCGGTGGCGACCCGCATCAAGGACGTGGTGCTGCGCAAGGGCGTGGGCATCGGCTCGGCCGGGCTGCCGTCGTACAACCTGCTGCTGGAGGGGCACACCGAGGCGCTGGAGAACGACGTCGTCATCTACATGAAGCAGGCCCAGGTGCCGGCGGTGGCCCGGCACATCGCCGACGAGGCGATCGCCGGCTACTTCCGGCACCAGGGGCACCGCACCGCCGAGTCGCAGCGGGCGCTCCAGGCGCACGCCGACCCGTGGCTGGGCTTCACCGAGCTCGACGGGGTCGGTCAGCTCGTCGCCGAGGTCTCCCCGTACGCGGCCGACCTGGACTGGGCCGACGTGAACGAGCCGGAGGAGCTGGCCGGGGTGCTGGCCGACCTCGGCCGGGCGGTCGCCCGGATGCACTCCGTCGCCGACGACGAGTCCAGCCACGACCTCGTCGACTACTCCACCGAGGAGGCGATCGTGGCGGCGGTGGACGCCGACGAGGAGGGGTTCTTGACCCACCTGGTCGACTTCGCCCACGCGTACGGGGTGCGGACCCGGCAGGACCACCAGCTCTTCGTCGACCTGTTCCGCAACGGCCGGCTGCCCGGCCTCTGACCCGCGGTCAGGAGCGGAACTCCAGCACCACCTTGATGTCGTCCGGCTCGGGGGTGTACGCCCGCGCGTACGCCTCCGCCGGCACCCGGCGGGTGATCAGCGAGCCGAGCCACGACTGGTCGGCCCGGGTCAGCGCCTCGGCGGCCAGGTCCCAGTGCCGCCGGTTGGCGTTCACGGAACCGAACACGACGTTGTTCTCCAGCACCAGGGCCCGGTTGAGCGCACCCGCGTCGAAGTCGATGGTCCGCCCGCCGCTGGAGACCCCGGTGAGGCAGACGATGCCGGTCGGGCCGACCTTGCACATCACGTCGAGTACGACGGCCGGCGCCCCGGTGCACTCCAGCACCACGTCCGGCTCGAAGTCCAGCTCGTTGACCGGCACGGTGTGGTAGGTCGCTCCGAGCGCCCGGACCAGCTCCGGCTTCGGCCCGGTGGTGTTGCGGTCCAGCACGTGCACGGCGAACCCGCGTTGCGTCGCCAGCAGCGCGGCCAGCAGGCCGATCGGGCCGGCGCCGGTGACCAGCACGATCTGCGGCTGCCACTCGGCGCGGGCGCCGATCCGCTCGATGTGGTCCCACGCCTTCGCCACCACGCTGGTCGGCTCCAGCAGCATGCCGACCGGGGCGAGGGCCCGGTCCAGCCCGACGGCGAACCGGGGCTGCAGCCGCCACCGGTCCCGGGCGAAGCCGGGCAGCGCCTTGATGCCGTGCTCGGTGAACCGCCCGTTGCGGCACATGTCCCACTCGCCGACCGCGCAGTTCTGGCAGGGCACCGGGTCGGGGTGCCGGACGATCCCGGCCACCAGGTCGCCGGCCTGCAGGGTGCCCGACGGGTCCTCCAGCACCCGGCCCAGCGACTCGTGCCCCAGCACCAGCCGGTCCGCGCCGGGCGGCGCCTCGCCGTACTGGCCGGCGATGATCTCGTGGTCGGTGCCGCAGATCCCGACCGACAGCGCCTCGACCAGGATCGCGCCCTCCTCGGGTGGCGGCTCGGGATGGTCCTCCACGAGCCGCAGGGAGTCGGCGACACCCGGGGTGACAGTCACAGCGCGCACGGCCTCATCTTTCCCCGCCGACGGGTCCGCCGCCCGGCAAAGCGGCCAGATGGCGCGAACCGCCCGGGGCCGGCGGGCGTACCCGCTGCTCCCGCCGGCGGCGCCCACGAGCCGCGCGGCGGTCACCCACCGGCCGGCCGCGTCCCTGACCCCTGCCGGCGGAACACCTAGGATCAGCGACATGACTCCGGAAGAGGTCGGCCAGCGGATGGTCGCGCTGCTCGCGCCCGCCGAGGCGACCCCGTCGGTCTCCGGCGGCCAGGCGCACGCCCGCGCCACCGTCGACGTACCCCTGGCGGCCTGGCCGGACGCGCTCCGCGCCGCGCGCGACGACGCGGAGCTGGCCTGCGACTTCTTCGACTGGCTCTCCGCCGTGGACGAGCTGGCGGGCGGCTTCGACGTGGTGGCGCACCTGTGGTCCACCACCCACCGGCACGGGCTGCTGCTGCGCACCCGGGTGCCCCGCGAGGCGCCGGCCGTCGCGTCGGTGGTCGACGTCTACCCGGGCGCCGCGTGGCACGAGCGGGAGACGCACGAGATGTTCGGCATCGACTTCCCGGGCCACGCCGGGCTGGCGCCGCTGCTGCTGCCGCCCGAGTTTGAGGGGCACCCGCTGCGCAAGGAGTTCGTGCTCGCCTCCCGGGTGGCCAAGCCCTGGCCGGGCGCCAAGGAGCCGGGCGAGTCCGAGGCCGGCGGCGGCCGCCGCCCGATCCGTCCGCCGGGCGTTCCCGCGCCGGGGGAGTGGGGGACCACGCCGACGCCGGCCGGCGCGGGCGGTGCCGGCGAGGGCCCGCGCGGCGGCGTCCCGGCCCGCCCCGCCCGGGAGCGGCCCGCGCGCCCCGCCCCGGGAGCCCGCCCGGCCCGGGAATCCCGCCCCGCCGCCGGTGCCGCTCCGGCTGGTTCGGCCGCTTCGGGCGGCGCGGCGTCCGCCGGGAGGCCCGCTCCGGGCGGTGCCGCTCCGGGCGGTGCCGCTCCGGCTGATCCGGCCGCTTCCGGCGGTGCCGCTCAGGCTGATTCGGCCGCTCCTGGCGGCGGGGCCTCCGCGAACAGGCCCGCTCCGGGTGGCGCGGTGTCCGCGAGCGGGCCCGCTCCGGGCGGTGCCGCTCCGGCTGGCCCGCCGACCCCCGGCGGCGCGGCGCCTGCCGAGCCGGGGCCTGCCGAGCCGGGGCCTGCCGAGCCGACCGCTGGGGAGGCAGGTCCGTTGCCGGGCGCGTCCGGCGGTCGCGGCGCGGGGACCGCCCGATCCGGTCCGCCGGCCGACCGGCCGTCGCGGGAGGGGCCGGCCGCGACCGAGCGGGCCGACGACGGAGGTACGCCCTGATGCCGCTGTGGTTGGAGCTGGTGATCCGGGTGGGCGGCGTGCTGGTCGCGTTCCTCACCCTGCCGCTGGTGGTCGGTCAGGTCGAGCACAAGGTGATGGCGCACATGCAGGGCCGGCTCGGCCCGATGTACGCGGGCGGCTTCCACGGCTGGGCACAGCTGATCGCCGACGGCGTGAAGTTCGTGCAGAAGGAAGACGTCACGCCCCGCGAGGCGGACCGGGCCGTCTTCCGGCTCGCCCCGGTCGTCGCGCTCGTGCCCTACCTGCTGGTCCTGCTGGTGATCCCGCTGGGCCCGGACGACCTGGTCGGGCAGCCGCTGGACATCGGCCTGTTCTTCGTGCTCGCCGTCGTGGGCGTGGGCGTCGTGGCGGTGCTCATGTCGGCGTGGGCGTCGGCCAACAAGTACAGCCTGCTCGGTGGGCTGCGCGGCGCGGCCCAGCTGCTCGGCTACGAGCTGCCACTGGTGCTGGCCGCCGCGTCGGTGGCGATGGCCGCCGGCACGCTCAGCCTCTCCGGCATCGTCGAGTCGTGGCGGCCGTGGTGGCTGCTCTGGCAGGCCCCGGCCATGGTCGTCTTCTTCCTCGCCGGGCTCGCCGAGATCCGCCGCCCGCCGTTCGACATGCCGGTCGCCGACTCGGAGCTGGTCTTCGGCTACATGACCGAGTACACGGGCCTGCGGTTCGCGTTCTTCCTGCTCGCCGAGTACGTCGGCATCGTGGTGATCGCGGCGCTCACCACCGTGCTCTTCCTCGGTGGCTGGCAGGGCCCGTTCGCCGACGCGCAGCTCGGCTGGCTGTGGACCCTGCTGAAGGTCTTCGCCGTCTCGTTCCTGATCATCTGGCTCCGGGTCTCGTACCCCCGGCTGCGCGAGGACCAACTCCAGCGCCTCTGCTGGCTGGTGCTGGTCCCCGTCTCCCTCGGCCAGCTAGTCCTCACCGCCACCGTCCGCATCGCCCTCTAACCTCCCCGCCTCCCCGCCTCCCCTCCCGCCCCGCCTCCCCTCCCTCGCCCCGCCCTGACTCCCGTTGATCTTGCACTTTCTGCCCCGGCATACCGCTCAAAGCGCGCAATTCGAGGGCACAAAGTGCAAGATCGCCGGGGCGTGGGCGTGGGCGTGGGCGTGGGCGTGGGCGTGGGCGTGGGCGTGGGTCAGGGGGTTGGGGTGTGGGTGGGGTCGACGCGTTCGGTGGGTGGGGGCGGCGGGGGTGGGGTGCCGTCGCCGAAGGGCCGACCGCCGAGGGACTCCCGGCCGTGCGGGGTTAGCCAGTTCGCCAGGTCGGGGCCGAGCGGCACCACCCCGGTCGGGTTGATGTCGCGGTGCACCTCGTAGTAGTGCCGCTTGATGTGGTCGAAGTCGACCGTGTCGCCGAAGCCGGGCGTCTGGAACAGGTCCCGCGCGTACGCCCAGAGCACCGGCATCTCGGTCAGCTTGCTCCGATTGCACTTGAAGTGGCCGTGGTAGACCGGGTCGAAGCGGACCAGCGTGGTGAACAGGCGGATGTCGGCCTCGGTGATGGTGTCCCCGACCAGGTAGCGCTGCCCGGCCAGCCGCTCACCGAGCCAGTCCAGCCGGTCGAAGAGCCGGTGGTACGCCTTCTCGTACGCCGCCTGGTCGCCGGCGAAGCCGCACCGGTAGACGCCGTTGTTGACGTCCCGGAACAGCATCGCGCTCAGCTCGTCGATCTCGTCGCGCAGCCGCTCCGGATAGAGGTCGGGCGCCCCCTCGCGGTGGTACGCCGTCCACTCGGTGGAGAGGTCGAGGCTCATCTGCCCGAAGTCGTTGGTGACCACCTGCCCGGTCGGCACGTCCACGATCGCGGGCACGGTGATGCCCCGCTCGTACCCGGGGAACCGGGCGAAGTACGCCTCGGCCAGCCGTTCGATGCCGAGCACCGGGTCGCGCCCGCCCGGGTCCAGGTCGAACGTCCAGCTCCGCTTGTCGTGGGTCGGACCGGCCACCGCCATCGAGATCGCGTCCTCCAGCCCGAGCAGCCGGCGGACGATGATCAGCCTGTTCGCCCACGGGCAGGCGCGGCTGACCGCCAGCCGGTACCGGCCGGCCTCCACCGGCCAGCCGTCCCGGGCGTCGGCGGTGATCCGGGTGGCGATGTAGCGCTGGTCCCGGGTGAACTCGCCGCCCGGCTCGACGTACCTGCCGCCGGTCCGCAGCAGCACCTCGTCGCCGCCGCCCGTCGTGTCGCCGCCCGTCGTGCCGTCCTCGGTCGTACCGTCCAACGCCCTGCCCCCTCCAACGTCGCCCTGTCGCTCGTCCCATCATGGCGGCTCCGCCGCCCGCCGGCGCCCCGAGCGCAGACCTCCCCCCACCGACCCCCCCAGACCGATCCGCCCCCGCCGCCCGCCGCCCCGCCCCGCCCGCCGGTCGGTCGGTGGTTACGCTGCCGCGATGACCGATGTGGAGGCGACGGCCCGGCGCTTCATCGCGGACGTGTGGAACGCCCAGCGGGAGGAGTCGGCGTACGAGCTGGTGTCGCCGGAGTGCCCGGGGCTGGGCGGGGCCGGCCCGGAGGCGACGCTGGCGTGGCACCGGGAACGCCGCGCCGCCTTCCCCGACCTGCGCTACAAGATCGTGGACGTGGTTGCCGCCGGGGACCGGGTGGCGGTGCACTGGCGGGCGGCGGGCACCCAGGCCGGCCGGTTCGGGCCCGTGCCGCCGACCGGGCAGGTGGTGAGCTATTCGGGGGCGACGTTCCTGCGCTTCGACGGCGCCGGCCGAATCGTCGAGGTGTGGAGCTGCAACGAGCTGTTCCAGCTCCTCCAGCAGCTCGGCGTCGAGATGCTGCCGCCGTCGCCGGGTGGGATCAGCGGGACCGGGGCGTGATCCTGCCCAGCGGGATGTCGATCTCCCACGGCTCCGGGACGAGGATGCCGTCGGTCGTCCGGGCCTGCTCGACGTAGACCCGTCCGTCTCACCGTACCGTCGGCAGACCCCGGGTGGTGGTCGCGCGCGCGGGGGCCACAGGGCAGGATGGTCGGCATGACCGACCGCAGCGAGCGCAGCGAGCCGGGCGGCGCCGGCGGAGACCGTGGCCTGCCCGGCGCGGGCCTGGTGAAGGGCCTCGCGGTCACGTTGAAGACGATGACCCGCCGCTCGACCACCCAGCAGTACCCGGACGTCGCCCCCGAGCTGCCGCCCCGCTCGCGCGGGGTGATCGCGCTGCTGGAGGAGAACTGCACCGTCTGCATGCTCTGCGCCCGGGAGTGCCCGGACTGGTGCATCTACATCGACTCCCACAAGGAGGAGGTGGCGGTGCCCGGCGCCGCCCGCCCCCGCCAGCGCAACGTGCTCGACCGGTTCGACATCGACTTCTCGCTCTGCATGTACTGCGGCATCTGCGTGGAGGTCTGCCCCTTCGACGCCCTCTACTGGTCGCCGGAGTTCGAATACTCCGAGTACGACATCAAGGACCTGCTCCACGACAAGGACCACCTCGGGCAGTGGATGGGCACCGTGCCGCCGCCGCCCGCGCACGACCCGAACGGTGAGCCGGCGAAGGAGGAGACCGCCGCCGCGCGCAAGGCCGCGGTCCCGGCCGCGCCCGCCGCCCGTCCCGCCGCCCCGGCCGTACGCCCCGAGCCCGAGGCCGGCGCATGACGGGTGCGGACGTGCTGCTGCTCGCCCTCGGCGCGCTGGCGGTCGGTTCGGGGGTGCTGGTGGTGGCGACCCGGAATCTCGTCCGGGCCGGCCTCTACCTGGTGCTCTGCCTCGGCGCGCTGGCCGGGATCTACCTGGTGCTCACCGCCGAGCTGGTGGCCTGGGTGCAGGTGCTGATCTACGTCGGCGCGGTGGTGGTGCTGCTGCTCTTCGCGGTGATGCTCACGCGCGCCCCGATCGGCGCCTCCGACGACCTGGACCGGCCCGGCTGGGCGGCGGCGCTGGTCGGCGGCGGCACGGGGCTCGGGCTGGCCGCCCTGCTCGTCGACGCCTACCGCTGGACGGCCGTGGAGTTGCCCGAAGCGGGCACGGCCGAACGGCTGGGCGACCAGATCTTCCGGAGCTGGGTGCTGCCGTTCGAGGTGCTCTCGGTGTTGCTGCTGGCCGCCCTGGTCGGCGCGATCGTGCTCTCCCGCCCCGACATCGGCCGGCCGAAGGCGATCCCCGACGCCGCCCGGCCCGACGCCGTGAGGCAATGAACCGATCCAGCCGGTCGAGTATCGGCCGCGCATGTGACCCC
>NZ_JBSGDY010000084.1:0-26119 GCF_053602615.1 Micromonospora sp. NPDC004336 | reverse complement strand
GGCGGGCGGCCGGCGGCGTGGCGGGCGTCGGCCAGGGCCACGCCGAGCAGCACGACCGCCGCCGTCACGCACGCGGCGAACGACGTGGCGTACGCGAGGGGCACCGCCGCCACCGCCAGGGCGGCGATGGCGACGACGCGGCGCGTCGACAGCCGGTCGAACACGACGCGCTCCAGGCGGATGCGGCCGTAGAGGAACAGCGCCGGCCCGCCGAGGATCACGAAGAGCCAGACGGGCACGGGCCGCGCTCCCGGGTGCTCCAGCACGATCTCGAAGCCGACCGCGGTGGTGACGATGCCGACCACCATCACCACGTGGGCGATGCCGGTGTGACGGCCGGCGGCCAGCCGGTCCCCCGAGGTGGCGACCGCCTCCGCGAGCACCTGGCCGGAGCGGTAGAAGTAGATCCGCCACAGCAGCACGGTCGACAGGTACGCCACGACCAGCGCCGCCGACGTCGCCACGGTGACCGCGTGGCCGGTGAAGGTGACACCGACGGCCAGCACCGTCTCCCCGAGCGCGATCATCAGCAGTTGCTGGTAGCGCTCGGGCAGGTGGTGCCCGCTGTCCATGGCCCACGCGCTGATGGCGGGGCGGCTCATGCCCGGCACCGGCCAGCGCAGTTGCGCGGCGACGACGTCCACGGTGACCGCCACCCCCCACAGCGTCGCTCGGGCGTCGCCGCTCACCAGCGCCGGCGACCCAGATCACCGCGCCGGCGGAGCACCACAGCACCGAGCGGAGATAGAGGCCGCGCAGGGCGTGCCCGCGCAGGGCGGGCATGAGGGCGAGCGGGCGGAGGCAGTGCAACAGCACGTACGGGACGACGAACGCCCACCCCCGGGCGTTGAAGGCCCCGGGCAGCGACGACGACATCACCAGCAGGCCGAAGGCGCTGGCCAGCACCAGCCACTGGATCCTGCGACGGCGGGGGTCGAACCAGCTCGTGATGTGCGCCGTGGTGATCCACAACCAGATCAGCGGCATCGCGAGCACGAGCAGGTAGGCCAGGGACCGCCAGCGGACGAGCGGATCGGGGCCGGTGACGTCGCGGACGACCCGGCTGACCACGCCGGAGAGGGAGAACACCAGGACCAGGTCGACGAACAACTCCAGGAAGTTGGCCTGTCGCACGGCCTCCCGGCGCTGCAACAGGTCCTGACGTCGCCCGTCGCCCGCCCGCAGACCCATGTCCCCCATGCTCGCCCGCGGCGCCCGCGCCCACGGGCGGGTTCGGCGATTCCCGCGCCGGCCCGGCCGAAACCCGCTTGCCGCGCGGGTGCGGGATCCGCGAGGGTGGTGCCCATGACGTTCTGACGGACAGCCCTCGTTGCTCCCAGGCCCCGGCGCCCGACCGTGCCGCCGGGCCGTCCGCCCATCCCTCATCCGAGAAGCGAGCGTCCTTGTCTCCGCATCACCTCCGGCGGGAGTCCCTGCCCCCGTCCGCCCCGGCCACCGTCTCCGTCTTCGCCTCCCCCACCAGTTGGATCGAGTCCGACGCCCTCGCGCAGTGCCAGCGGGTCGCCGCCCTCGACGGCATGATCCATGTCGCCGCCATGCCGGACCTGCACCCCGGCAAGGGCGCCCCGATCGGCGCCGCCATGGCGTCGACGGTGTTGTACCCGTTCCTGGTGGGTTCCGACATCGGGTGCGGCATCGCCGTGTTCCCCGTCCGGCTCAAGCGCGTCGTACCCGAGAGGATCGCCGCCCGCTTCCCCGACCTGGACCGCGCGCTGGATCCCGAGCGCGACGCGGACGACCCGTCCTGGGCGGCGCTGGACGGCGAGGTGCCCGCCGGTCACGTCGAGGGGCTCGGGACGGTGGGTCGGGGCAACCACTTCGTCGAGCTGTCACGCGTCGGAACGGTCCTCGATCCCGGCCACGCGAGCCGCCTCGGACTCGACGCCGGCGACCTGGTGCTCGTCGTACACAGCGGCTCGCGAGGTCTGGGCGAGCGGATCCTGCGGGCGCACACCGAGGCCCACGGTGCGGGCCCCGCGCCCGACGCCACCGCCTACCTGGCGCAGCACGACGCAGCCGTACGCTGGGGCTCGCTCAACCGGCGGCTGCTGGCCGCCCGGGTCGCCCACGCGCTGGGGGCCGAGCCCACCGCGCCGATCGTCGACCAGTGCCACAACCTGGTCGAGGTCCGCGACGGGGTCTACCTGCACCGCAAGGGGGCGGCGCCGGGCGACGGCCGCGACGTGCTCGTCGCCGGTACCCGGGGCACCCCGTCCTACCTGGTCGCCGCCCACGCCGGCCCGGACGCCAACCACTCCGTGGCGCATGGCGCCGGGCGCAAGATGTCCCGCGCCGACGCCCTGCGCCGGGGCCGCGCCAAGCACACCGTCGAGGAGCTGCGCCGTACGCCGCTGGGGTCCCTGGTGGTCTGCGGCGACCGCCAACTGCTCTTCGAGGAGGCGCCCGCTGCCTACAAGCGCATCGAGCAGGTGATCGGCGACCTGGTCCACCACGGCCTGGCCACACCCGTCGCCACGACGGTGCCCCTGGTCACCTACAAGACCGCCGACGCCGGTTCCGCGTCCCGCGACGCGCGTCGCGACGGCCGGCGCGGGCGGGGCCGGCCGTGAGCGTCCACCTGCTCGTGTCCGCCGGGCGCGGCCCGCAGGAGTGCGCCTGGGCGCTGGCCCACCTGCTGCGCCGGCTGGAGGCGGACGCCGCCCGGCGGGATCTGACGGCCCGCCGGGTCGAGACCGTGCCCGGTGACCGGCCCGGCACCTACCGGTCGGCGGTGGTCCAGGTCGTCGGCCCCGCGGCCGAGGCGTTCGCCGCCTCGTGGACCGGCACCCTGTGCTGGCGGGCTCCCAGCCCCTACCGGGCGGGCGCCGGCCGGAAGAACTGGTACGTCACCGCCCGGCCGTGCCGGCTCGACAGCCCGGAGACGACGTTCGCGGAGGCGGACGTCGACGTCGTCGCCTGCCGCACCGGCGGCCCGGGTGGCCAGCACCGGAACAAGGCCAGCACGGCGGTGCGGGCGACCCACCGCCCCTCGGGCCTCGTGGTCGTCGTCGACACCGAGCGGCAGTTCAGCCTCAACCGTCGCATCGCCGTCCAGCTGCTGCGGCAGCGCGTCGAGCAGCGCGACGAGGCGGCACGCAGCGCCGCCGTCACCGCCCGGTGGCGCGTCCACGACGAGCTCGTACGCGGCGACCCCATCCGCGTCGAACGTCCGGAGCCGTCGGCGCGCGAGACCGGTGCCCGGCAGGTGACCCGCCGACGGCGGCGGCCCACCGCGTCGCGCTGAGTAGCTGCGCGGCGGTGTCGCCGGCGGGGGCGTCGACTGCTCGGCCGGTGGACGCGCCTCGACGCCGGGCGGACCGCGGTTCGCGCCGCCGTCTCAGGAGACGCCGAGGGTCGGATCCCCCGGCTCGGGGACCGGGGCGACGGCGGGGACCGGTGGTAGCCGGCGCAGTGCCCGAACGGCCGGCACGGCGACCGGCGCGCCCACCGCGAGGACGGCGACGGCCTGCACGGCGGCGATCGCGGTGAGGATGCCGCCCTGCGCCTGGGCGCCGTGGTCGGGCAGGGTGACGGCTCGCAGGGCGAGCGTGGCCGCGGCGAGCAGGGTGAACGCCAGCGACCACGGCAGCGTACGGGACCGGCGGCCGAGCGCCAGGTGGACAGCCATGGCGGCGGTGAGCACCACGCAGGCCAGGCCCGGCCAGTCCAGCAGCGTCAGCGCCGGCGTGGCCGCCTGGGCGACGAAGAGCGGTACGGGGACGAGGAGGATGCCGATCGGCAGCGCGAGGAGCCAGGGGCGGCGCGGCACCGGTGGGGCGTCGTGGTGGAAGGCCGCCATGCCGAGCAGCAGGAGGACGTCGAAGAGCCGCATCGCCCAGGGCAACGCGGTCAGCGGCGCCGCGCCGGTGGCCTGCTCGACGGCGGTGGTGACGGCGGGCGGCAGGACGGCCAGCAGGGCGACCGCCCGGGCCACCCGCCGGTGCCCGAGGACGAGCGCGACGTAGGCCGGCAACCACGCGTAGCCGGCGAGGTCCCACGCGGTGCGCCAGGCGTCCCGGGGCGGGGTGAGTGCCAGGTCCGGCGCGGGAGCCGGCAGCCATTCGATGTTTCCGGAGAGCCACAGCGCGACGGCGACGCTCGCGGTGACGGTGACGGCCTGGGCCAGCATCGCCATCAGCGTCGCCAGTCGCACGGCCTGCCCCCAGGCGTGCGAGCGGGGTGGCGCGCCGGCCCCGCCGAGTCGCAACCGGACGGCGAGCGACAGGACGCTGGCCACCTCCGACAGGCTCGGCCGGCCGAAGTCCGCCAGGTAGTCCGTGGTCTCCGGGTCGCCGGTGTCCATGCTGTCGAGGAAGGCGGCGACCATGTCCTCCTCCCACTGCCGACGGTAGGCGGCGGGCAGCAGCCGCAGCACGAGACGGTAGCGCTCCTCCAGCCGGCTCACGACGACGCCCCGGGGGCCGGGCTCCGGTGGGCCCGCAGCCGGGTGGTGGCGAGGCGGGCGTTGGCGGCCATCCGTTGCGCCTCCGCGTCGAGGGCGTCGCGGCCCCGCTCGGTCAGCCGGTAGTACCGGCGCAGCCGGCCCTGCCACGCCTCCTCGCGGTCCAGCTCGACCAGCCCGTCGCCGACCAGCCGGTCCAGGGCCCCGTAGAGGGAGCCGATCTTGAGCTGGACGCGGCCGCGCGACAGCTCCGCCACGTCCGCCACGATCCCGTAGCCGTGGCGTGGGGCGTCGAGCAGCGCGGTGAGGATGAAGAAGGCTGGTTCGGTCATCGCCCGGGCAGTCATCCACCCAATATAGTGGACGACAAGATATGCTGCCTACTAGAAGGTAGCCCGGTGTCGGCAGGGCTCGCCGGTCCCGCCGGGCGACGAGGGAGGGGTGACCATGGGAGACGGTGACGCGGGAGACGCCGGAGACCTGGGCGGGCCGGACTTCGCCCCCGCGATCCCGGCGGCGGAGAGCAGCGTGGTCGGCACCCCGCCGACCAACCGGGCGGTCATCGTGCCCGGCCCGGGTTACCGCGGCCGCATCACGCTGTCCCGGCGCGCGCACCAGCCGCCGCCCGTGGCGAAGGAGGAGGAGGCGGCGGCGGACGGCGATCCCCACGGCGGGGGAACGGACTCGCCGCCGGCGCACCACGAGCGACGCCACCCGACCACCTGACGCCCGACCACCCGGTCGGCGCGGGTCAGGCCGTCCGCTGGTATTCCTCCCAGGTCACCTTGGGCGTGACGGCCGGACCGTCGTCGGCGCCCCGGTTGGCCAGCCCGTTGAGGCCGAGGTAGTAGTCGCCGGCCTGGTGCTGCGCGTTCACGGCCTGGTCCGTGTCGGCCAGGGCGATGGCGTGGATGTGGTACGGCCAGTTCCCCTGCTCCGGCGTGCGCAGCCACGCCGCGAAGCCGACCCGACGCAACTGCCGCACGACGGTGGTCCGGTAGGTGGTGGACATGCCGCTGACGGAGAGGTCCAGGGCGCCGCCCCCGTCGTGGGTGCCGGCGGAGGCCGGGTTGCTGACGTTGTACGACCCCTGGGTGATGGCGAGTTGGCCGCCGAGCAGCCGCTCGGCCTCCAGCAGCATGGCCCTGGTGCGGGTGTTCACCTGCACGCCCCGGAACGCGACGACGGTGCCCGGCGACAGCACCCGGGACACCGTGAAGCGCCCCTCGCCCAGCAGCCGCAGCGACGTCTGCCCGGGCAGGCCGGTGGCGTCGAGTCCCGAGTATCCCAGCGAGCGCTGGTAGGCGGCGTAGGCCGCGACGGTGCTGGTGCCGAAGTGGCCGTCGACGTACGTCGTCGACAGCAGGCCCCGCGCCTGCAGCGCGCGTTCCACGAGGAGCACGCTGTCCTTGCTGCCGGTGGTGATCGCCGTGTCGGCGCGGCGCGGGTCGATCTGGGCGGCCTTGATGAGCGCCTCCATGTCCACCACGGGAAGGGCCGCCTGGGCCGCCTGCCCGGCGACCGCGGTTCCGAGCGCGGCAGCGGCCGCACCGGTCAACAGGGTCCTTCTGGTCAGCATTTTTCCTCCCCCGACGACGAACGCGCGCCACGCCGGCGGCGTGGGCCGCACGAGGGTCACGGCGGCGGGCGGAACGGCCGCCACCGGCCCCTGCGCAAGGCATGACCGACCCGCCTTTAGGAAGAAAGTCTTCCATGCCTCGATGGATAGTGGCAGGAAACTCCACCACGCGGAAGGGCGGCGGGCCCGCTCCCCGCCGCGCCCCCGATGATCCGGACGTCCCGCGTGGCCCCGTATCCTGCTGCCACATGAGCAGGCGCCTGATGCACGAGTCCTTCGACGGGATCGACGCCGTACGGCTCGTCGACGAGCCGCCCGCCCCGCTGGGGCCGTCGCAGCTGCGGGTACGGATCGCCGCGGCGGGGCTCAACCCGGTCGACTGGCAGATCACGGAGTCGCCCTCACTCGCGCGGATGTTCGGCGTCGAACTGCCTGCCGGCTACGGCAACGACTTCGCCGGCGTCGTCGAGGAGGTCGGGCCCGACGTGACCGACTTCCGGGTGGGCGACCGCGTCTTCGGGGGCGCACGGGCCCGGGCCGTCGCCGAGCACGCCGTCGTCGACGCGCGCCGGGACCGGATCCGGCGTACCCCGCCCGGCCTCGACGACGTCACCGCGGCCACCCTCGACATCGCCGGGCGAACGGCCTCGGCCGTGGTCGACGCCCTGCGGCCGGGCCCCGGGGACACCGTGCTCGTCGGCGCGGCGGCCGGCGGGGTCGGGGTCTTCGCCGTTCAACTCGCCCGCCGCGCCGGGGCGCGCGTGATCGGCACGGCGTCGCCGTCGACCTTCGACTTCCTGCGCGGCCTCGGGGCGGACCCCGTCGCCTACGGTCCCGGGCTCGCCGACCGCGTCCGCGAACTCGCGCCCGAGGGCGTCACCGCGGCCGCCGACCTGTTCGGCACCGAGACCGCCCTGGCCGCGCTCGACCTCGGCGTGCCTGCGCACCGGATCGCCACCATCGAGGCCGAGGACCCACCCGGCGGGGCCCGTGGCGTCAACGGCTCCGACGCGCGCCCGGACGCCCTCGAACGCCTCGCCGCACTGGTCGAGTCGGGCGAGCTACGGGTCCCCGTCGCCGCCACGTACCCCCTCGACCGCTATCACGAGGCGCTCGTCTTGCAGAAGGCACGCCACGCGCACGGCAAGGTCGTGATCACGATGGACCGCCCGGCTTCCTGACGGCCCCGCCGGTCACGACCGGTCGTCGTCGCGGCGAATCAGGAAGATCAGCACGGCCAGGGCCAGCGCGCCCCAGAGCGGCACCCACCGGGGTTGGCGTTGGGCGAGGGTACCGATGGCGCCGCCGGCGGCGTAGCTGGAGATGCCGAGGAGTCCCAGCAGGGTGCCGAGCCGCGCCCGGGCCCGGCCGGCGCCCCGGTCGACGAGCCAACGGACGGCGTGCTCCCCGGTCTTCGCCGTCGTCCCCGACTGGTAGGTGATGGTGGTGGCGATCCCGGCGGTGCGGCTGAGCAGCGTCGTCAGGCTTCCCATGGCGAACGCGCCGGTGGCGGCGAGCACGACACGCGACCCCGCGCCGTGCCGGCCGTACGCGAGCAGGACGTTGAGCACCACCCAGAGCGACATGGCGAGCTCGACGGCCACGACGTTGACCACCGGCGGCGACCATCGCCGGGTCACCTCGCGCAGCCGGCTGACGATGCCGGCGCCGGCGGCGAACGCGACGAGCGAGGCCGCCGAGGCCGGCCACCGCGGATGCTCCCCGGCGGGCCCGATCCCGAGGAACACCGCGTTGCCGGACTGGTTGGCCACGAAGGCGCCGTAGCGGAGGAAGGCGAAGGAGTCCAGGACGCCGGCGGTGGCGATGGTGAGCACCAGGACCACGATCGGATGGCGGAACTCCCGGTACGACTCCGCCATGTCGTCCCGGCCGGCCGGCGGCGACGGGCGGCTCAGCGGAGCCCGCCCGGGTCCCGGCGCCCGCCGGCGTGGCCTTGGGCGCCCGGTTCGAGCGGCGGGAGCGCGTGCGCGGCGCGGGCCCGCCCTCCCCACGCCTGGTGTGTCATCTCTCCCCCGTCGGTGTCGCGGATCCGGCGGGTACCCGCGCGGAGGCGACGGAAACGCCCGCCCACCACCCGGGGAGCGCGAGGCCGCTCCGGGCGGGACGGGCACGGCGAGCGCGGAGCGGGCACGGCGAGCGCGGAGCGGGCACGGCGAGCGCGGAGCGGGCACGACGGGCCCGGAGCGGGCACGGCGAGCGGGCCGGGCGAACCCCGTGACGGGCACGGCGGGCCCGGAGCGGAAATTCGGCAATCCTGAGCAAACCGTCTGTTCCACCTCAAGTTCGGTCTTAAGGTACAGGGGATCGTCCAGGGTCAGCAGCGGCACCGGAGGTTGCCGCGACGCGAGGCGGACCGGCCGGCACAGGGCGCCCCCTGCTCCCGCGGCCTCCGGAGCCAGCACCCGCCCCCACCGGCGGCGACTCGAATCAGCGACAGCCGTGAAGGATCAGAAGAGTGCATCTCACACCGAAGGAATTCGACAAGCTGACGATTCATTCGTTGGCGATGGTGGCCAACGCCCGAAAGGCGAGAGGGCTGAAGCTCAACCATCCCGAGGCCGTGGCGGTCATTTCCGCGGCAGCCCTGGAAGGGGCCCGGGAAGGAAAGACCGTCGAAGAGGTCATGAACGACGCGCGGAACGTCCTCGGCGCGGACGACGTGGTCCCCGGCGTGGCGGACATGATCGCGATGATCCAGGTGGAGGCGGTCTTCACCGACGGGTCCCGGCTGATCACGGTGCATTCACCCATCCAGTAGAGCAGCGACCGGAGAGACCGATCTCCGACAGAGCGGGGGAGAAATGGCGAAGCAACACCCGGGCCCGAACTCCAAACACCTGCGGCCCATCGGCGGCTACAAGCTCAGCGACGAGCCGCTGGAGCTGAACGCAGGGCGTCCGGTGACCGAGGTGGTCGTGCACAACACGGGCGACCGGCCCATCCAGGTGGGTTCCCACTTCCACTTCTTCGAGGTCAACCGGTACCTCGAATTCGACCGGCCGGCCGCCTTCGGCAAGCGACTGAACATTCCCGCCACGACCTCCATCCGGTTCGAGCCGGGCGACCGGAAGACCGTGCAGCTGATCCCCTTCGGCGGTCTCCAGCGGGTGTACGGGTTCAACGGCCTGGTCCAGGGGTGGACCGGGGAAGGCCCCATCCCCGGGTACCGACCCGACCGGGCCGAGGCGATCCACAACGCCGAGACACGCGGCTTCAAGTCCACTGCACAGCAGCAGGACCAGAGCAAGAACAAGCAGTAGCTGGCCTTATCGGGGCGTGCGCGCCAGACCTGAAGCGGAAGACGCATGAGTCAGATCTCACGGCAAGAATATTCCGGAATGTACGGCCCGACGACGGGCGACCAGATCCGGCTGGGAGACACCGACCTCTACATCGAGATCGAGAAGGACCTCCGCGTCCTCGGTGACGAGGTGATGTACGGCGGCGGCAAGACCCTGCGCGACGGCATGGGCAGCAGCAGCGAGGCCACCAGCGCCGAAGGCGTGGTGGATCTGGTGATCACCAACGTCACCGTGCTCGACGCGCTGCTCGGTGTCGTCAAGGCGGACGTCGGCATCAAGGACGGGAGGATCGCCGGAATCGGCAAGGCCGGCAACCCCGACATCATGGACGGGGTCACCCCGGGCCTGGTGACCGGTCCGGGCACCGACGCCATCTCCGGCGAGCACCTGATCCTGACCGCCGGGGGCATCGACGCCCACGTACACCTGCTCACCCCGGCCCAGGCGTTCGCCGCGCTCAGCAACGGGGTGACCACCCTGTGGGGCGGCGGAACCGGCCCCACCGACAGCAGCAACGGCGTCACCATCACCCCCGGGCCGTGGAACATCCACAACATGATGCGGGCCTTCGAGGACGTGCCGATCAACATCGGCATCCTGGGCAAGGGCAACAGCAGCGGCCGGGTGCCGCTGGTGGAGCAGATCATGGCCGGCGTCCCGAGCTTCAAGATCCACGAGGACTGGGGTGCGCCGCCCGCGGTGCTCCGGGCCTGCCTGGCCATCGCCGACGAGTTCGACGTGCAGGTCAGCGTGCACACCGACACCCTCAACGAGAGCGGCTACATCGAGGACAGCATCGCCGCCTTCGAGGGCCGGACCGTCCACAGCTTCCACACCGAGGGCGCGGGCGGCGGGCACGCGCCCGACATCATCAAGCTCGCCGGCCTGATGAACGTGCTGCCCGCCTCGACGACGCCGACCGTGCCGTACGGCGTCAACAGCCAGTCCGAGCTGTACGACATGATCATGGTCTGCCACAACTTCAATCCCCAGGTCCCCTCCGACGTCGCCTTCGTGGAGAGCCGGATCCGCACCGAGACCATCGCCGCCGAGGACGTGCTGCTGGACGAGGGCGTCATCTCGATGATGCAGAGCGACTCGCAGGCGATGGGCCGGATCGGCGAGACCTGGCTGCGCACGATCCAGCTCGCCGGCCAGATGAAGAACGTCCGGGGCAAGCTCGCCGAGGACGCCGACGGCAACGACAACTTCCGGGTGCTGCGCTACGTCGCCAAGATGACCATCAACCCGGCCATCACCCAGGGCGTCTCGCACGTCATCGGGTCGGTGGCGCCGGGCAAGCTGGCCGACCTCGTACTCTGGGAGCCCGCCTTCTTCGGCGCGAAGCCGAAGATGGTGCTCAAGAACGGGATGATCGCGTGGTCGATCATGGGCGACCCGAACGCCTCGCTGCCCACGCCGCAGCCCGTGTACTACCGGGAGTCGTTCGGCGCGTCCGGATCCCAGGTCGCCAAGAACTGCGTGACGTTCGTGTCGAAGGCCGCCCACGAGTGCGGCATCGCCGAGCAACTCGGCCTGCGCCGGCAGGTCATGCCGGTCTACCGGTGCCGCAACCTCACCAAGCGGGACATGGTCCGCAACGACCGCACCCCGAAGCTCGAGGTCGACCCGGAGACCTTCGCGGTCAAGCTCGACGGCGTGCACGCGACCGTGCCGCCGGCCAGGAACCTCCCCCTCAGCCAGCTCTACTTCTTCAGCTGACAGTGCGCGCCCCGCCGCCGCCTGGCCGGCGGCGGACGCCGCGCGAAAGGAGAGAACATGCTCGTCGAGACGGTGCTCGGCAACGTGAGTGAGCCGGGTTGGACCGAGCGGCTGAGGGAGGCCAAGGTCGACGACCTCGTCCTCGACCAGTGGGACGCCCAGAAGAGCCGGCTGCGCAAGACGACCAGCTTCGGCACCGAACTGGCGCTGTCGCTGGCGCGCGGCGTACGGCTGCGGGACGGGGACGTCCTCGCGTGGGACGACGCCACCGCGACGGCGGTGGTGGCCCGGGTCGCGCTGGGCGAGGTGATGGTCGTGCACCTCGACACCCTGCACGGGGAGTCTCCCGAGATGGTGGTCCGCTCGGCCGTCGAACTCGGCCACGCGATCGGCAACCAGCACTGGCCGGCCGTGGTGAAGGGCACCAAGATGTACGTCCCGCTCACGGTCGACCGCAAGGTCATGGACTCGGTGATGCGGACCCACGCGTTCACCGGCCTCACCCACGAGTTCATCCCGGGGACCGAGATCATCGCCTATCTGGCCCCGCACGAGTCGCGGCGGCTGTTCGGCGGAGCGGACTCCACCCCGCACTCGCACCTGCCCGCCGACCTCAACTGAGGAGTCGGCGTGCCCAGCGTGGTCGAGGCACTGAAGCTGTTGCAGTTCGGCGACTCGGTCTTCCCGGTCGGCGCGTTCTCCTTCTCGAACGGGCTGGAGACGGCCGTCCAGCACGGGGTCGTCCACGACCGGGCCACCCTGCAGGAGTTCGTCCGCACGGTCACCCGGGTCGCCGCCACGAGCGACGGCGTCGCGGTGCTCGTCGGGCATCGCGGCGCCGTGGCCGGGGACCTCGACCGGATCCGGCAGGCGGACGAGGCCGTCCACCTGCGCAAGGTCAACGAGGAGATGCGCACCATGACCACCCGGATGGGGCGCAAGCTGGCCGAGGCCGCGAACCGGATCGTCGGCGAGTCCCTGCTGAGGAAGCGGGCCGGGGAGACCGGCAACGGTGTCCCCGTGACCTACCCGGTGGCGCTCGGTGTGCTCTTCGCCGAACTCGGCGTCGGCGAGGAGGAAGCCTTCGCGGCGCACCAGTACGGCGCGGCGTCGATGGTGCTGGGTGCGGCGGTCCGGCTGATGCGGGTGGACCACCTCGACACGCAGTCGATCCTCTTCGCGGTCAACGAGAAGGTCGCCGACGACTACCGGGAGCTGCGGACCGCGACCCTCGACGACATGCAGGGCTTCGCCCCGCACCTCGACGTCCTGGCCGGCGCGCACCAGCACGCACACGTACGGATGTTCATGAGCTGAGCGGGAGCCGCGGGCTTCCCGGAAGGCGTTCCCTCCCCCACCGAAAGGATTGATCAGCAATGAAGTCAGCGAGTCGAATCGGCGTGGGCGGCCCGGTGGGCAGCGGCAAGACCGCGATCATCGAGACCGTCGTGCCACGCCTGGTGGAGCAGGGCCTCCGCGTACTCGTGATCACGAACGACGTGGTCACCACCGAGGACGCCAAGCACGTCCGGCGCGCGTTGACCGGGGTCCTGGTCGAGGAGCGCATCGTCGGGGTGGAGACCGGCGCGTGCCCGCACACCGCGGTCCGCGAGGACCCGAGCATGAACCTGGCGGCCGTCGAGGACATGGAGGCCCGGTTCCCCGACAGCGACGTCGTGCTCATCGAGAGCGGGGGCGACAACCTCACGCTGACCTTCAGCCCCGCCCTCGTCGACTACTTCATCTACGTCATCGACGTCGCGGCCGGCGACAAGATCCCGCGCAAGAACGGCCCCGGCATCTCCAAGTCCGACATCCTGGTGATCAACAAGACGGACCTGGCCCCCTACGTCGAGGCCGACCTCGACGTGATGGCGCGCGACGCGGAGCTGATGCGGGGCGGCAAGCCGTTCGTCTTCACCAACTGCAAGACCGGCGCGGGCATCGACGAGCTGGTCGCCCTGATCCGCCGCAACGCGCTCTTCGACGCCGAAGTGCTGGCATGACCTCGCTGGACGCCGTCCGCGAGCTGGCGCCGTACCAGGACCAGCCGGCCCAGTTGCCGGCCGGGGCGAACGGCAAGGTCGGCGTGCTGCGGCTCGGGTTCGCCCGGCGGGGCGACCGGACCATCCTCCGCGACGTCTACCGGCAGTCGCCGCTGCTGGTCCAGCGGGCGCTGTACTGGGACGAGGAGATGCCCCAGCTGCCGTGCGTCATGATCCTCACCACCTCCGGGGGTGTGCTCCAGGGCGACCGGCTGCGGATGGACGTCGACCTCGGACCCGGCGCCCAGGCACACCTGGTCACCCAGGCGGCCACCAAGATCCAGGAGATGGACGCCAACTACGGCACCCAGAGCCAGACCTTCACCCTCGCGGACGACGCCTACCTGGAGTTCCTCCCGGAGCCGGTGATCCCGTTCCGGCGCAGCCGCTTCGTCACCGACACCCGGATCCGGCTGCCGGAGAGCGCGACCGCGCTCTACGCCGAGGTCCTCCAGCCCGGCCGGAAGTACTACCGCGACGGCGAGATCTTCGCCTACGACCTCTTCTCCTCCACCGTGCGGGCGGAGCGGCCCGACGGCCGCCGTCTGTTCGTGGAGAAGTTCGTGGTCACTCCCGGCCGGTTCCCCGTCGCCCGGATCGGGATGATGGACCGCTTCCACGTCTTCGGCAACGTCGTCCTGTTGACCGCCCCCGAGCGGGCGGCCCGGGTCTTCGAGCGGACCGCCACGCCGGTCTGGGACGAGGAGACGCCGCTGGCCACCGCGGTCAGCCGGCTGCCCAACGACGCCGGACTCGTCTTCAAGGTGCTCGGGCAGGAGACGGAGCCGGTCCGGGCGGCGGTACGCGACTTCTGCGTGGCTGCCCGCGAAGAGGTGACCGGCCGCACCTTCCCGCCGGCCTTCAGCTGGCGCTGACCTGACGGGAGAGCGACGTGGCGGACATCGCGCGGGGCTGGGACGACCTGGGTGACCGCAACCCACTGGTCGGGTTCCTCGACGCCTGCCTGCGGGGGGCGGCGCAGGTCGTGCTCCAGAACAATCCGCTGACCGGCCTGCTCATCCTGGTCGCCGTCGGCTGGGGCGCGTTCGAGAACGGTCAGCCCCGGGTCCTGGGCGGCGCGCTCGTCGGGTTGGTCGTGGGCACCGCGACCGCCCTGGCGCTCGGGGTCGACCGGGCCTCCTGGCGGAAGGGACTGTTCGGGTTCAGCCCGGTGCTGACCGGGATCGCGGTCGCGACGTTCCTGGACGACCGGCCGCTGATGTGGCTCTACCTGGTGCTCGGCGCCGCGGGGACCACCGTGGTCACGCTCGCGCTCAACGCCGTCTTCAAGCGCTGGGGGCTGACCGCCTACACCTTTCCGTTCGTGCTCACCACCTGGGTCCTGCTGATGGCCGCGTACCAGTTCGACCGGTTCACCGTCATGACCCAGCTGTCGCCGGGGTTCCCCGGCGAGGGGCCGCTGAGCGGGGGCGCCTTCGACTGGGGCCTCGTGCCGGCCTTCCTGCGCGGGATCTCCCAGGTCTTCCTGACCGACAGTTGGGTCAGCGGCCTGATCATCGTCGCCGCGCTGCTCGTCAACTCCTGGTCGTCGGCGCTCTTCGCCGTCGTCGGCACCGTCGGCGCGACCCTGCTGGCGCTCTGGTTCGGCGCCGACGGGGCGTCGCTGGAGAAGGGCCTGTTCGGTTTCAACGCGGTCCTGACCGCGATCGTGGTGGGGGCGGTGGCGCACCGTCCGGGGGCGTTCGCGACGGGCTACACGCTGTTCGGCATCGCCCTGACGCTCTTCGTCCAGATGGCGATGACAACCGCGCTCACCCCGCTGGGCATCCCGGCGCTGACCGGGCCGTTCAACGTCGCCACCTGGCTGCTGCTGCTGCCCGACCGGCACTTCGCGCCCGTGCCGAACCACGAACGGGTCAAAGACACCGTCGTCTCCGCCGTGCGGCGCTCCGTCTGACCCGGCCCGAGAAGAGAGGGGAAGCTCGTGTCCGCTCAGAGCGCGGTCAACGCCGGTGACACGGCCTGGGTGCTGGTGTGCGCCGGCCTCGTCCTGTTCATGACTCCCGGCCTCGCCGCCTTCTACGGAGGCATGGTCCGCACCCGCAACGTCCTCGCGATGCTGCAACAGAACATGATCGCGTTGGGAGTGGTCAGCCTGACCTGGGTGCTGGTCGGGTACACCATCGCCTTCGGCGACGACGCGGGCACCGGGCTGTTCGGCAACCTGGAGCTGCTCGGGCTGTCCGACCTGAGGGTGCCGCCCGCACCCAACCTGCACGTGGTCGACGGCCGGGTCACCATCCCGACGCTGGCGTTCGTGGCGTTCCAGATGATGTTCGCGGTGATCACGCCCGCCCTGGTCACGGGCGCCACCGCGGGTCGCCTGAAGTTCGCGGGCTGGGTGCTGTTCCTCGCGATCTGGTCCATCGTGGTCTACGCGCCGATCGCACACTGGCTCTGGCACCCCGGGGGCTGGCTGGCGAAGTTCGGCACCCAGGACTGGGCCGGGGGCCTGGTGGTGCACGCGAGCGCGGGCGCGGCGGTCCTGGCCGTGTTGCTGGTCGTCGGCCGGCGTCGGGACTGGCCGCACAGCGCGGCCCCGCCCAACTCGATCCCGTTGACCATCGTCGGGGCGGGCATCCTGTGGTTCGGCTGGTTCGGCTTCAACGGCGGCGACGGGCTCCAGGCCAACGGGCTGGCCGCCCAGGCCGTGATCAACACGCACCTCGCCGCGGCCGCCGCCATGCTGGTGTGGCTGGCGCTGGAGCGGTTCACGGACGGTCACAGCACCGTCGTGGGCGGCGTCTCCGGCGCGGTCGCCGGTCTCGCGACGGTGACCCCGACCGCCGGCTACGTCAACGCGCTCTCCGCCGTCGCGATCGGGGCGCTCGCCGGCCTGGTCTGCCACCTCGCGCTCCGGCTGAAGTACCTGCTGCGCCTCGACGACGCGTTGGACGTGCTGGCGGTGCACTTCGTCGGCGGCATGCTCGGCACCCTCCTGCTCGGGCTCTTCGGCAACAGCGGGACCAATCCGCTCGGTGCGGACGGCCTGTTCTTCGGCGGCGGAGGAAGCCTGCTCTGGCACCAGTTCGTCGGGGTGGTCAGCGTGGTCGCCTTCTCGTTCGTCCTGACCTGGCTGATCGCCGCCGCGGTGCAGGCCCTGGTCGGCCTCCGCGCCCCCGCCGACACCCAGGAGCGCCTGGACCAGGCGCAGCAGGGCGCCGACGCCTACCACCTCGGCGGGGTGACGAGCATGGTGTCGCCCGGTAGCCCGCGACGCCGGTCCGCGGCCGGCGAGGCGCCGCCCGATCGGCCGGTCCCGCCCGGCTCGCAGGTCAGGCTGGTCAGCGCGCTGCTGGAGCCGACCCGCGTGCCGAACAGCGCCGAGCTACGGGACGCCCTGCGCCGCGCCGGCGCCATCTCGATCATGGTCGCCGACGCCACGGCCGCCACGGACACGCCCGGGCACAGGGTGCTTCCGCGCGGCTACTGGCAGGAGCAGCCCCTCCGGGAGCGGCTGCACGTCACCGTGCTGGTGGACAGCGGCTCCGTGGGCGGCGTCCTGGACGAACTCGATCGTTTCGGCGCCCGGCGGGCCGAGACCTTCGTGCAGGACGCGGAGCGGATCCCGAAGTAGCCCGCTCGCTGCCTGTCCGGCGCTGGCGGGGTGTCGGCTGTGGACGGCCGACGTCCCGCGGTCGCTCGGCCGTCTGGTAGGTTCCGCCGGCACACGCGGGCGACGGGGAGGCAACAGTGCGGACGATTCGGCTCGGGTTGATCAGCGCGGCCATGATCGCGGCGGCGGCGACGGCCGGTTGCGGCGGCGACGACCCGGCGGGCGGCTCGACGCCGTCCGGGGGCGGCGGCCCGTCGGGCCCGGCGCAGGCGACGACGGGTGCGGCGCCGGCGACCGCCGCGAGCGCGGGCCCCGACGGAGGCTCGGCCATGAGCGCCGACGCGAAGGCCGCGTGCACCCGGATCAAGGGCGACATCAAGGGCGCCCTGGCGAAGGTGGCCGAGGCGGAGAAGATCGGGCCCCCGGCGGGTCACTCCGCCGTCAGCGCGCAGTACTCCGCCGGCGCGGCGGGCCTCTACGTGCACACGTTCACCTCGAGCGCCGCGGTCAACGACGCGGCGAAGCAGGTCGCGACCGCGATGACCGAGCTTGCCGACAAGTACGCGGCCAACCCCCGGACGAAGCCGAGCACCGCGGCCCTGGACACCGCCGTCAAGCAGGTGGAGACGGTCTGCGCGGCCGGCTGAGCGGCCCTCGAGAGTAGACCCGGCCGCCGCGCACCGGACGCTGGTCGCTCGGGCGCGGCGCGCCGGCGGGCCCGGCATTGCGCCGCTCATCCTGGACATGTATCGTCCAGAATGCGGCCCTCCCGTTGTGCGCGGAGGGCTTTTCGAGGCCCATATTCTGGACATCAAACATCCAGATACTCGGCGGCGGTCGCCGCCGTCAGGAGACATCGTGGACACCCGCTTCCGTCACCCAGCGCTCGCGTTGGCCCTGCTGGCATTCGCCCAGCTCATCATCTCGCTGGACTACAACATCGTGTACGTCGCGCTGCCCGAGATCGGCGCGCAGCTCGGGTTCTCGGCGCAGACGCTGCAGTGGGTCGTCAGCGCCTACGCCGTCGCCTTCGGCGGGTTCCTGCTGCTGGGCGGGCGCGCCGTCGACCTGTTCGGGCCGCGCCCGGTCTTCGTGCTGGGACTGGCGCTGTACGCGGCGTCGTCCCTGGCCGGCGGGCTGGCCACCACCCCGGTGCTGCTGGTGCTGGCCCGTGCGGTGCAGGGACTCGGCGGCGCGCTGCTGTTCCCCGCCACGCTGACGCTGGTCTCCACCGGGTTCGCCGAGGGGCGGCAGCGGCACCGGGCGTACGCGGTCTGGGGCACCGCCGGCGGCAGCGGCATGATCCTCGGCTCGTTGCTCGGCGGGGTGCTGACCGACGCGTTCGGCTGGACCTCCGTGTTCGTGGTCAACGTGCCGCTCGCCGGCATCGCCGCGCTGCTGGCGCTGCCCCTGGTGCCGCGTGCCGCCGCCGGTCGGACCGGTCGGCGCTTCGACCTGGCCGGCGCGCTGACCGCGACCGCCGGCACCACGCTCGTGGTGTTCGCGCTGGTGCAGGGCCCGGAGTCCGGTTGGACCGCGCCGGTCGTGCTCGGCGCGGCGGTGGCCGGCGCGATCCTGCTGGCCGCGTTCGTCGCGGTGGAGGTCCGCAGCGCGGACCCGTTGCTGCCGCTGCGGCTGCTGCGCGGCCGTGACCTGGGGACCGGGACGCTGGTCACGTTCCTGTACATGGCGACGTTCGGCACGCTGCTGTACTTCCTGACCGTCTACTTCCAGTCGGTCCGCGGCTACGACGCGCTGCGCACCGGGCTGGCGTTCCTCGTCCCGATGGCGGCCATCGTCGCCGGCTCCCAACTCGCCGGCCGGCTGGCGAACAGCCGCGGCACGCGTACCGCCATGATCACCAGCCTCGTGGTGGGCGGAGCCGGCACCGCGATCCTGGGCGCGAGCCTGACCCTCGACGGCTCCTACCTGGCGCTGCTGCCCGGCCTGGTCGTCCTCGGCCTGGGGCAGGGCGCCGGCTACACGCTGATGTTCGGCGCGGCCACCGCCGCCACGCCCGCCCACCAGCAGGGCATCGCCTCCGGGGTGGCCTCCACGGCCCAGCAGGTCGGCGGCGCGGTCGGCCTGGCCGTGCTCGTCGCCCTCGCCAACTCGCCCACCGACGGGCTGACCGGCCCCGCCCTGCGCGCCGCCACGGCGGAGGGGCTCCGCACGGCCGTCCTCGTCGCGGCGGCCGGCATCGGCGTCACCGCGCTGGTCGCTCTCGGCTTCACCCCCACCAACCGCCGCACCACCGCCGACACCGACGTCGCCGTCGCGCACGTCGCCGCCTGAATCCACGAGAGAGTAAGGAACCTCCATGAACGCTCTGCATGCTCTGCGCTCCGTCGTCCGTGGCCGGGTGTGGCTGCCCGGGGAGCCCACCTTCGACGCCGTCCGCCGGCCCTGGAACCTGGCCATCGACCAGCAGGTCGACGCCGTGGTCGAGGCGGCCGACACCGCCGACGTCGTCGCGCTCGTGCGCCACGCCCGCACCGCCGGACTTCGCATCACCACCCAACCCAACGGGCACGGCGCCACCGGCCATACCGCCGGCACGATCCTGCTCCGCACCCGGCACCTGGACACCCTCCAGATCGACCCCGCCACCCGCCGCGCCCGCGTCGGCTCCGGCGTACCCTCCGGCCAACTCCAGGCCGCCGCCGCACCCCACGGCCTGACCGGCCTGCCCGGCAGCTCACCCGTCGTCAGCGTCACCGGCGTCGCCCTCGGCGGCGGGCTGAGCTGGTTCGCCCGCGCACACGGCTGGGTCGCCGACAGCGTCACCGCCCTCGACGTCGTCGACGCCCACGGCCACCAACGACACGTCACCACCGACACCGACCCCGACCTGTACTGGGCACTACGCGGCGGCGGCGGCAGCTTCGCCATCGTCACCGCCCTCGAACTCGCCCTGCACCCCGCACCCCACGTCTACGGCGGCAGAATCCTCTGGCCCGCCCACCACGCCCCCGCCGTCATGGACACCTACCGCACCATCACCGCCACCGCACCCGACGAACTGACCCTCTGGCTCGACCTCCTGCACTTCCCCGGCGCCGAACCGATGGTCGCCGTCGACACCACCTACCTCGGCGACCCGAACGAGGCCCGCGAACTCCTCGCCCCGCTGGACCGCCTGCCCACACCACTGTCCGACAGCCGCAAGCCCATCTCCGTCGCCGAACTCGGCGCCATCACCGCCGAACCCACCGAACCCAGCGCCGGCCTGTCCCACACCGAACTCCTCACCACCCTCGACGACCAAGCCGTGGCGACACTGCTCGAAAACCCCATCGCACCCCTGCTCAGCGCGCAGCTACGCCACCTCGGCGGCGCACTCGCCCGCGCGTCGGACAGCCCGCACGGCCCCCTCACCGAGCCCTACGCCCTCTACATGTTCGGCATACCCACCGACCCGGCCCGCGCCGAAGCCGTCACCACCAGGCAACGCGCCCTCGCCGACGCGCTGCCCACCAGCGGCCGCAAGCCGTTCACCCTGCTCAACCCGAGCGAGACCGTCGCCCACGCCTTCACCCCCGACGTGATCAACCGACTCCGCGACATCAAACACCGCCACGACCCACACGACACCTTCCGCGCCAACTTCCCAGTGACCGACTGAGGCGGACGCGGCGCCGGAAGACGCGGCGCCGGGTGGCCGGTCCGACCGGACCGGCCACCCGGGACCTCCGAGGTGGTGGCGGGACCGGAACGTCCCGTCGACGTCCGGCCGACGGCGGCGCGGAAGAGGGACGAGCGCGGTCGGGCGGAACAGGGGTTCTCAGGTGCCGGCGCGATGGGGAACACTGCCCCGGGGCCGCCGCTTCGCGGCGGGCGCATCGTCGGTCCACAGGAAGGCTCGGTCGGGTGTTCAATCGTGTCGCCATCGTCAATCGTGGTGAGGCCGCCATGCGGCTCATCCACGCCGTGCGGGACCTCGCCGCGGAGACCGGGACACGGATCGAGACCGTCGCCCTGCACACCGACGTCGACCGCACGGCCACGTTCGTCCGCGAGGCGGACCTGTCCTACGATCTCGGTCCCGCGTCCGCGCGGCCGTACCTCGACCTGAAGGCGCTGGAGCGCGCGCTGGTCGAGACCGGGGCCGACGCCGCGTGGGTCGGCTGGGGCTTCGTCGCGGAGGACCCGGCGTTCGCGGAGCTGTGCGACAAGGTCGGAGTCACCTTCGTCGGCCCGAGCGCGGAGGCCATGCGCAAGCTCGGCGACAAGATCGGCGCGAAGCTGATCGCCGAGGAGGTCGGCGTGCCGGTCGCGCCGTGGAGCCGCGGCGCGGTGGAGACCCTGGAGGCCGCCCTGGCGGCGGCGGCCGAGATCGGCTACCCGCTGATGCTCAAGGCGACCGCGGGCGGCGGCGGGCGAGGCATCCGCGTGGTCACGAACGAGGCGGACCTCGCCGACGCCTACGAGCGCACCAGCCAGGAGGCCGCGCGGGCGTTCGGCAGCGGCGTCGTGTTCCTGGAGCGCCTGGTCACCGGCGCGCGGCACGTCGAGGTGCAGGTGATCGCGGACGGCCAGGGCACCGCCTGGGCGCTCGGCGTGCGCGACTGCTCGGTGCAGCGCCGCAACCAGAAGGTCATCGAGGAGTCGGCGTCGCCGGTGCTCAGCCCCGCGCAGGCGGCGGAGCTGAAGGCGTCGGCCGAGCGGCTGGCCGTCGCCGTCGACTACCGGGGCGCGGCGACCGTGGAGTTCCTCTACCACCCCGGGGACAGGCTGTTCGCGTTCCTCGAGGTCAACACCCGCCTGCAGGTCGAGCACCCGATCACCGAGTGCACGACCGGATTCGACCTGGTCAAGGCGCAGCTGCACGTCGCCGCCGGCGGGCGGCTCGAAGGCGCGCCGCCGGTGGAGCGCGGGCACGCCGTCGAGGCCCGGCTCAACGCCGAGGACCCCGACCGCGACTTCGCGCCCTCCCCCGGCCGCATCGCGCGGCTCGACCTGCCGGCCGGGCCGGGCATCCGCGTGGACACCGGCGTCAGCGAGGGTGACACCATCCCCGCCGACTTCGACTCGATGATCGCGAAGATCATCGCGTACGGCCGCGACCGCGACGAGGCGCTCGGCCGGCTGCGGCGGGCGATGGCGCAGACCACGGTCGTCATCGAGGGCGGCGCGACGAACAAGAGCTTCGTGCTCGACCTGCTCGACCAGCCGGAGGTGATCGACGCCAGCGCCGACACCGGCTGGATCGACCGCGTCCGCGGCGAGGGCCGGCTCGTCTCGCACCGGCACTCGGCCGTCGCGCTGGCCGCCGCCGCCATCGAGGCGTACGAGGAGGAGGAGCGCGCGGAGCGGCAGCGGCTGCTGTCGACGGCCGCCGGCGGGCGCCCCCAGGTGCAGCACTCCAGTGGCCGGCCGCTGGATCTCAAGCTGCGCGGCGTCGGCTACCGCGTGCGCGTCGCGCGGGTCGGCCCGCACCGGTTCCGGGTCGGCCTGGAGGCGGGAGGCGACGCCCGCACCGCCGACGTCGAGCTCGACCGCTTCGACCGGCACTGCGGGCAGATCGTCGTCAACGGCACCCGCTACCGCCTGCTCACCGGCACCCACGGGCCGATCCACCTGGTCGAGGTGGACGGCGTGACGCACCGGGTCAGCCGCGACGAGGGCGGCGTCGTCCGCTCACCGATGCCCGCGCTGGTCGTCGCCACGCCGCTGGAGGTCGGCGCCGAGGTCGAGGCGGGCGCGCCGGTGCTGGTGGTCGAGGCCATGAAGATGGAGACGGTGCTCCGCGCGCCGTTCCGGGCGCGGCTGAAGGAGTGCGCCGTGGCCGTGGGCAGCCAGGTCGAGGCCGGCGCCCCGCTGCTGCGGCTGGAGCCGCTCGCCGACGCCGACGGCGCCGAGGACGCCACGGCCGCCGGGTCCGTCGAGCTGGACCTGCCCGCCGCGCCCGACGGGGTCCCGGCGCGGGAGCGCATCACGCGCGGCCAGGAGGACCTGCGCAGCCTGCTGCTGGGCTTCGACGTCGACCCGCACGACGACCGCCGGGCGCTCGACGACTACCTCGCCGCCCGCCGGACGGCCGCCGAGGACGGCCACCGGCCGCTGGCCGAGGAGTTCGACCTCGTCGACCTGTTCTCCGACCTCGCCGAACTGAGCCGCAACCGGCCCGCGGGCGAGGACGGCGGCGGGGACGGCCACGTGCACAGCGCGCGCGAGTACTTCCACGCCTACCTCCAGTGCCTCGACGTCGAGCGGGCCGGGCTGCCGGCGACGTTCCAGGCCAAGCTCTCGAAGGCGCTCGCGCACTACGGCGTGACCGACCTGGAGCGGTCCCCCGAGCTCGAGGCCGCGGTGTTCCGCATCTTCCTCGCCCAGCAACGCGCAGCCGCCGACGCGACGGTCGTCGCGACCCTGCTGCGCGCCTGGCTGCGGGAGCCGCCGCCGGACGAGGCGCTGCGCGAGCCCGCCGGCCTGGCGCTGGAGCGGCTGGTGGCGGCGACGCAGGTCCGCTTCCCCGTGGTCGCCGACCTCGCGCGCGGCGTGGTCTTCGCCTGGCTGGCCCAGCCGCTGCTGCGTCGCAACCGCGCCCGCGTCTACGCGAACGTACGCCGGCACCTGCGCCACCTCGACGCGCACCCGGACGCGCCGGACCGCGCCGAGCGCGTCGCGGAGATGGTGCGCAGCACCGAGCCGCTGGTGCGGCTGCTCGCCCAGCGGCTCGTCCGCGACGGCCTGGACCACGCGACCATGCTGGAGGTGCTGACCCGGCGGTACTACGGCAACAAGGGCCTCACCGGCGTCCGCACCAGCGAGGTCGCGGGCTGCACCTTCGTGGTCGCCGGGCGCGCGGACTCCTGCGTGGTCTCCTCGGCGGTGCGCTTCGACGCGCTGGGCGACGCGCTGCGCGGGCTCGCCGAACTGGCGGGCGGCGAGGACGCCGTCGACGCCGACATCTACCTCGCCTGGGAGAACCAGCCGGAGGGCTCCGACGCGATGGCGGCGGCGCTGCAGGAGGTGGTCGGCGCGTACCCGCTGCCGAGCCAGGTGCGCCGGCTCACCGCCACCGTCGCGGGCCGCAGCGGCGCGGTGATGCACCACCACTTCACGTTCCGCCCGTCGAGCGCCGGGATGGCCGAGGAGCGGCTGGTCCGCGGCCTGCACCCGTACATCGCGCAGCGGATGCAGCTGGACCGGCTGCGCAAGTTCGACCTCACCCGGCTGCCGTCGTCCGACGAGGAGGTCTACCTGTTCCGGTGCGTGGCGCGGGAGAACCCGTCGGACGACCGGCTCGTGGCGTTCGCGCAGGTCCGCGACCTGACCGAGCTGCGCGAGCACGACGGCAGGCTGGTCGCGCTACCGACGGCCGAGGACACCGTCGCCGCCTGCCTCGACTCGATCCGTCGCGCGCAGGCGCGGCGGCCGTCGGCGAAACGCCTCCACACCAACCGGATCGTCGTCTACGTGTGGCCGCCGGTCGAGTTCACCCGCGCCGAGCTGGAGATGGTCGCCGGGCGGGTGCTGCCGACGACCGCGGGCGCCGGGCTGGAGGAGATCCTGTTCATCGCGCGCGAACGCGACCCGGAGACCGGCGAGCTGGCCAGGATCGCGGTGCGCATCTCGTTCGACGCCACCGGCGGCGCCGAGCTGACCGTCGGCGAGCCGTCGGACGAGCCGGTCGAGCCGCTCGACGACTACCGGCAGAAGGTGCTGCGGGCGAGCAGCCGCAACACGGTCTACCCCTACGAGCTGACGGGCCTGCTCGGTGACTTCGTCGAGCACGACCTGGACGAGCGGCACGTGCTGGTGCCGGTCGACCGGCCCAAGGGCCGCAACACCGCGGCGATCGTCGCGGGCGTGGTCACCACGGCGACCGCCCGGCACCCGCAGGGCGTCACCCGGGTCGTGCTGCTGGGCGACCCGACGAGGTCGCTCGGCGCGCTGTCGGAGCCGGAGTGCCGCCGCGTGATCGCCGCGCTGGACCTGGCCGAGCGGCTGCGGGTGCCGCTGGAGTGGTACGCGCTCTCCTCCGGCGCCCGGATCTCGATGGAGTCGGGCACGGAGAACATGGACTGGGTGGCCGCGGCGCTCAAGCGGATCGTCGAGTTCACCCAGGACGGCGGCGAGATCAACATCGTGGTCGCCGGCATCAACGTCGGCGCGCAGCCGTACTGGAACGCCGAGGCGACGATGCTCATGCACACCAGGGGCGTCCTGGTGATGACGCCGGATTCGGCCATGGTGCTCACCGGCAAGCAGTCGCTTGACTTCTCCGGCGGCGTGTCGGCCGAGGACAACTTCGGCATCGGCGGCTACGACCGGGTGATGGGCCCGAACGGGCAGGCGCAGTACTGGGCGCCGAACCTGGTCGCCGCCCGGGACGTGCTGATGGCGCACTACGAGCACACGTACGTCGCGCCCGGCGAGCAGGCACCGAGGCGGGCCACCACGACCGACCCCGTCGACCGGGACGTCTCCGACTTCCCGCACGCCGTGGCGGGTAGCGACTTCACCACCGTCGGCGAGATCTTCTCCGCGGAGGCCAACCCGGACCGCAAGAAGCCGTTCGACATCCGGACCGTGATGCGGGCGCTCTCCGACCAGGACCACCCGGTGCTGGAACGCTGGGCGGGCATGGCGGACGCGGAGACCGCGGTGGTGCAGGACGTGCACCTGGGCGGCATGCCGGTGTGCCTGCTCGGCATCGAGTCGCGGTCGGTGCCGCGGCGCGGCTTCCCGCCCACCGACGGCCCGGACACCTACACCGCGGGCACCCTGTTCCCGCGCTCGTCGAAGAAGGCGGCGCGGGCGATCAACGCGGCCAGCGGCAACCGCCCGCTGGTGGTGCTGGCGAACCTGTCGGGCTTCGACGGCTCGCCGGAGTCGATGCGGAAGCTGCAGTTGGAGTACGGCGCCGAGATCGGCCGCGCGATCGTCAACTTCCGTGGGCCGATCGTGTTCTGCGTGATCTCGCGCTATCACGGCGGCGCGTTCGTGGTGTTCTCGAAGGCGCTGAACCCGAACATGACCGTCCTCGCGCTGGAGGGCTCGTTCGCCTCGGTGCTCGGCGGGGCTCCCGCCGCGGCGGTGGTGTTCTCCGGCGACGTCAGCGCCCGCACCGCGGCGGACCCGCGCGTGCGGGACCTGGAGGCCCGCGTCGCGGCCGCCACCGGCGCAGACCGGGCGGCGCTGACCGCGGAACTCGACGAGCTCCGCTCGTCGGTGCGCGCGGAGAAGCTCGGGGAGGTGGCCACGGAGTTCGACCGGGTCCACGACATCCGGCGGGCCGTCGAGGTCGGCTCCGTCGACGCCGTCATCCGCGCGGCCGAACTCCGCCCGCGCATCATCGAGGCCATCGAGTCGCGGCTGTCACAGCCGGCGGGCGGGTCGCGGCTCGGGTAGCCGACGGTGGGCCCGCCGCACCGGCCGCGCCTCCGGCCGTCGGGGGGCGGGCCGCCGGGACGACGCCGGGCGGGCGTCGGGAGCGCGACA
>NZ_JBSGDY010000083.1:0-26162 GCF_053602615.1 Micromonospora sp. NPDC004336 | reverse complement strand
GGTGATCCAGTTGCCGTACGAGATCTCGCTGACCAACAGGCCGGAGCGGCCCAGGTGACGGAATTCCATGCCGCCGACCCTACTCCGACCGGTCGACGACCAGCCCCTCGCCGAGGCCGCGGCGAGCGCGGCCACCACAACGCGCCGCCCGCGCCGAAGTAGGCTGCGCGGGGACCATGGGTGGGGAGGCTGTCGTGGATCTGCTGTTGTCGGTCCGGCCCGGCCGGGGATGCACCGTGCTGGAGGTGCGCGGCGAGCTGGACATGGCCACGTCCCCGCAGCTGCGCGACGGCCTGCAACGGCTGGTCGACGCCGGCGACCGGCAGGTCGTGGTGGATCTGGCCGGGGTGGGATTCATCGACTCCAGCGGCCTGGGCGTGCTGGTGATGATGTTCAAGACGTTGCGGGATGTCGGGGGCCGGCTGTGCCTCGCCGCGGTGCAGCCCGCCGTGCGTAACGTCCTGGCGGTCACGTCGGTGGATCGGGCCATCGACGTCTACGACAGCGTGCCGGCGGCGGAGGCCGACGTGCGTCCCACCGACGCGGCAGGCAGGTAGTCAGTCGGGCAGCGCGGCGCTGGCGCGCTCCTGGTCGGTGCCGGCGCTGGTACGCCGATCCTCGCTGTGCCCGCCGTGCCAGTCGACGACGAACAGGGTGGCGTCGTCGGCCAGCGTCGGTCCGCTCACCTCGAGCACGGCGTCGGCCAACGCCCGGACGGCCTCGCGCGGGTGCAGGCCGGCGATCGACCGCAACATGGCCGGCAGATCCAGGCTGGCCGCGTTGCGCTCCCGCACGCCGTCGGTGACCACCACCAGCCGGTCGCCGGGGCGCAGCGTGATCTCGCCGGCGCGGTAGTCGGCCTCGGCGAACATCCCCAGGGGAAAGTTGCCCGGCAGCGGCACCGCCCGCGTTTCCCCGTCGCGTAACAGCATCGGCGGGACGTGCCCGGCGTTGAGCAGCGCGCACACCCCGCTGCGCAGGTCGAGACGGCCCAGCACCGCGGTCAGGAAACTGCCCGGTACGGCGCTGTGGCCCGCGACGTCGGCGTTCGCGGCCTCGGCCTGCTCCACCAGGCCCACCCCGCGGCGGCGACCGTTCCGCAGGCTGCTCACCCCCAGGGTGGCGGTCAGCGCGCTGGCCACCCCGTGGCCCATCGCGTCGGTGACGCTGAAGTGCAGCACGTCGCGGGCCAGGCTGTAGTCGAAGGTGTCCCCGCCGACGCTCGCGGCGGGCTCCAGCCAGCCGGACAGAGTGAACGCGCTGGCCTCGCACGTGAACGAGGCGGGCAGCAGGCGGCGCTGGATCTCCCCCGACAGGGTGAACGGGGTCGTGCGTTGCCCCCACTCGAACAGGTCGGTGTGCCGGCGGTTGGCAATCACCACGAACGCCAACACGTGTGCCGTGCGGCCGATCTCCGCCAGGTCCCGCGGATCCGGCTCGTTCGGCAGGACCATCTCCAGCAGGCCCATCGCCTCACCGCGGTCGGTCACCGGCGCCAGCACCGTCCACCCGTCGGGCCGCGTGACAACCTGCGCCGTCTGGGTGCGTAGCGCCTGCTCGGCGGGGCCGCCGTCGAACGGCAGCACCGTGGCGAGCTCCGCACCGTCCCGACGTCCGGTACCGGCACCACCCAGTGGCACATGCGCCAGCCGGACCAGCGCCCGACCGCTGAGGTCCGCTATCAGGAAGGCGACGCTGAGTGCTCCCAGCGCCGCACCGAGTTCCCGGGTGACCGCCTCGACCGCCTCGACCGGCGAGGCGTTCTCCGCCGCATCCAACATGTGAGCCACCACCTGGCCCGGACCGCTCTCCACCCTCGGAGCCTACGAGAGGCGGCCGGCCACCGCCGCGCACGACCACCGTCACGCAGCGTCGACGGCGCGGAGCGCGCGCCTACGGTCCAACCGCCGCCGGCGACTGCTCAGGTCACCAGGCCGCGGCGGTACGCGTACACCACGGCCTGCACGCGGTCACGCAGGTCGAGCTTGGTGAGGATGCGGGACACGTACGTCTTGACCGTCTCCTGGCTGATCACCAGGGCCGCGGCGATCTCGCTGTTGGAGAGGCCCTCCGAGATGAGCCGGAGCACCTCCAGCTCGCGCGGGGTCAACGCGCCGCCGTCCGGGTCGCCCTCGGCGGGGCGGATGCGGGCCGCATACCTGCCCACCAGCTGCCGGGTCACCTCCGGGGCCAGCAGCGCGGCGCCCGTCGCCACCGTGCGGATCCCGTTGAGCAGCTGCGCCGGTGGGGCGTCCTTGAGCAGGAAGCCGCTGGCGCCCGCACGCAGCGCCTCGTAGACGTACTCGTCGAGGTTGAACGTCGTCACCACGAGGACCTTCACCGGCTCGCGGACCCCGACGCCGGCCAGCAGGCGGGTCGCCTCGATGCCGTCGAGCACGGGCATCCGGACGTCCATCACCACCACGTCCGGCCGGAGCCGAGTGGCCAGGTCGACCGCCGCGCGCCCGTCGCCGCACTCGCCGACGACCTCCATGTCGGGCTGGGCGCCGATGATCGTCGCGAAGCCGGCGCGGATCAGCTCCTGGTCGTCGCAGACCAGCACCCGGATCGGCGCGGTCACGACGGGTTCCCGGCCGGGATCCGGGCCCGCACGAGGAAGCCGCCGTCGGCCTGCGCGCCGGCGCTGAAGTCGCCACCGACGACGGTGACCCGCTCCCGGAGCCCGGCGAGGCCGCGCCCGCTGCCGCCCGGGGAGGCGCCACCGGATCCGGTGCCGTCGGTGCTGACCTCCACGGTCGTCTCGCTCTCCCCGTGGTGCACGCGGACCCTGGTCCGGCTGCCGTGCGCGTGCTTCAACGCGTTGGTCAGCGCCTCCTGCACCACCCGGTACGCCGCCACCTCGGCGCCGCCGGTGGCCGCCGCCGGCGTGCCCTCCCGGACGAACTCGACCGGCTGCCCGGCCTGCCGGGTCTGGTCGACGAGGGTGTCCAGGTCGCCGACGGAGGGCGTACGCCGGTCGCCCGCGTCGTGGTCCGGGTTGAGCAGGTCGAGCAGCTGCCGCAGGTCACCGACGGCCCGGCGGCCGGTGCCGGTGATCGCGGTCAGGGTCTGGTCCAGCCTGTCCGGGGCGCCGGTCAGGTAGCGCGCCGCCTCGGCCTGGACGACCATCGCCGTCACGTGGTGGGTGACGACGTCGTGCAGCTCCCGGGCGATGCGCGTGCGCTCCGACGTACGGGTGGCCTGCTCGACCCGGCGGCGGCGTTCCGCCTCGGCGGCCCGGGTCTGGCGCAGCCACGCCCCGATGCCCCACGCGAGCGCCAGCATCAGGTAGAACGTGACGAACCCGGCGACGCCCTCACCCGAGCCGAGCCGGTCGAGGGAGATCGCCAGGGGCACGTACGCCGCCGAGGCGAGACCCGCGACGACCCGGCGGCGCCGTTCCAGGTGGGCGCCGGCGCTGATGAGCGCGACGGCCAGCCCCGTACCCGCGATGGTGTGGTAGCCGCGGATCTGGTCGACCGCGAAGCCGAGCGACACCAGCGCGAGGCAGCCGGCCGGCCACCGACGGCGTACGGCCAGCGGCAGGCATTCCAGGGCGACGACACCGACGGTCAGCGCGTCGTACGGGCGGTCCGGGAGCTCGCCGAGCTGCGTACCCTGCCGCTCCAGGGCCGGCACCACCGCGGCGAGGGCCAGGGCCAGCGCGAACGGGAGGTCCCGGACCGTGGTCGGCCACCGCCGCCACAGATCCGGGAGCCGCCGGAGGTTGGTCACGGGGAGACCGTAGCGGTTGCCGGGGCCTGCGCTGCGCGGCGGCGGCGCGGGACGATGTGCCCGCGGCGCTTGGCCAGCCACAGGAACACCACGGTCAGCGCCGCGCCGGCCAGCACCGCGTACAGGCTGCCCTCCGGGCCGAAGGCGCCACCGCTCAGCGCGACCGGCCCCGACGTCGAGGCCTCGAGCAGCCCCTTCGACTCGCCGTTACCCGACACCGCGACGCTGAAGATGCCGCCGGCCGCGAAGTTCCAGGCGAGGTGCAGGCCGATCGGGACCCACAGGTTCCGGGTGGCGGCGTAGCAGGCAGCCAGCATGAACCCGGCCTCGATCGCGATGGCCGTCGCCCCCCACAGGGTGGCGTCGGGGTTCGCCAGGTGCATCGCGCCGAACACCACGCCGCTCAGGGCGAGCGCGATCCAGGTGCCCGTACGCTCCTCGATGATCCGGAACAGCACCCCCCGGAACAGCAGCTCCTCGGTGACCGCGGCAGCCGCCATGAACCCGAGCAGACCGAGCGCTCCCGTCGGCGAGCCCCAGCCCTCGACGTGGTAGCCGCCCAGGAACGCGATGTTGGCGATGACGGCCGCGAACATGGCGAAACCGACGAGCGTCCCGCGGCCCAGCTTGGCGCCCCAACCGTCCCGGTCGAGCTCGGTCGGCTCGCGGCGCTCGGTGCGCCGCACGACCCACCGGTAGGCGACCACGCCCAGCACGGCCGTCGCAGCGCCGATCACCAGGGTGAGGAGGAAGTTCCCCTCGACGGCGGCGACGCCCTGCCCGCCGACGAGGGCGACGGCCGCAACGGCGAGGAACTGTTTGACGAATCGCATGAAGGCTCCTTCGCAGGCCGCGACCGGAACGCCGCGGACACGAAGAAATCTATGGATTCCCGCCGCCGTAATCGTCACCGCGCGGTGGACACTTGCGGGTAGCTCGCACGGGGGACAAGACCTCCTCCCGAGTACGGCCACCCGGCCGGACACGGCCCGCCCGCCCCGCCGCCCGTGAGCCGGGCGGTGGCGGCCGGCACGCCGGCGCCGGACCGGCCCGGACGTCCCGCCCGCCGTTCAAGCGGTCTCCGCGCAGCGGTTGAACATCCACTTCGGATAACGGTTCCGTATCGCCGCCGAAACGCGTCGCGGCCCCGCGATATCCATTGGCGGCATCGCAGAGCCGCGGTGCGGTAGAGCGAATCTGCGCGCACGGAGGCCGGCGATGCACCACGGTAAGAAGAGCATGTTCGGCGGCTCGGCCGCCGGCCCGCTTCCCGACCTGTTGCGTGAGCCGCCGCCGCTGCGCCGGAGGCTGGCCACCGCGCTGGCGGCGGCGATGGCCCTCGTCATCGCCGTGACCGGGGTGGGAGAGGTGCCGACCCAGATCGACCTGTCGGCGACGGGCTCACGCGGGGCGGCCGACGCGAAGCGGGGGCAGAAGGCCGCCCCCGCGCCCCGACAGGCGTGGGACGGCGCCCCGCAGCCGGGCGAGCCCGCGCGGCGGCAGACGAACCGCAAGATCCCCGCCTCCGAGCAGTCGCGCTACCCCCAGCACAAGCTGCCGCAGGAGCCGAAGGTCGCGCCGAACAAGGCATCCGTCCAGCGGCCGCCGGCACAGCAGGCGCGCGGCTACCAGCCGGCTACCAGCGAGGAGCTGGCGCGGGAGCGCGACGCCTTCCGGCAGGTCTACGCCAACGCCGACGGCACCCAGACCACCGTGTTCTCGACCGCGCCGGTCAACTACCGGACCGCCGAGGGCGACTGGGCACCGATCGACCCGACCCTGACCGCCGAGGCCACCTCCGGCTGGCGCAACAGGGCGGATGCCGTGCGGATGCGGCTCGCCGGCCGGGCCGACTCCCCGGCCGTGGCCCGCTTCGCCGTCGCCGACGGAAAGGCCCTGTCGTACGGGCTGGCCGGCGCCGCGGCGGTACCCGGAAAGGCCGACGGGGCGCTGGTCACCTATCGCGGCGTGCTGCCCGGGGTGGACCTGGAACTGGAGTCGCGTCCCGGCGCGCTCAAGGAGACGCTGGTCCTGCACTCCGCGAAGGCCCCCCGGACGTACGACTTCCCGCTGCGTCTCGACGGGCTCACCCCGGCGATCCGCGACGGCGCGGTGGAGCTGTCCGACGCCGGCGGCACGGTGCGGGCCGTCATCCCGCCCGGCTACATGGTCGACGCCGCCGCCACCCCGGTGACCTCGACGGCCGTCAGCTACCAGCTCCTCACCGTCGGCGGCCAGCCCACCCTGCGGCTCTCCGTCGACGACGGCTGGTTGCGCGACCCGGCCCGGGTCTACCCGGTGCGGGTGGACCCGACCATCGAGTTGCCGGTCGCGGACGGCGCCGCCGACTCGGCCATGTACGTGCACGGGTCCGGCTCCGCCTCGGGCAGCAGCGAGCTGCGGGTCGGCACGGTGGACGGCGCGAACGCCGCCTCGTACGTCAGGTTCGGCGGCCTGGTGGACCGGCTGCGCTACCACACCATCTACGGCGCGCAGCTCCAGGTGGTCAACTACGACTCCGACTCCTGCCGGCCGCGGGAGGTCACGGTGCACCCGGTGACGGCCGCGTGGTCGGCCGGCGGCGGCTACTCCTTCCCCGGGCCGGCCGTCGGCGCGGCGCTGGCCAGCAGCTCGTTCGCGCACGGCTACGTCGCGTTCGGCGAGAGCGAGTCGGACTGCCCGGTCGAGGCCGAGGCGTTCAACCTGGGCGGCGCCGGCGCCAACCTGGTGCAGCGGTGGGTCAACGGGGAGCAGCCGAACCACGGCCTGTCGCTGCGGGCCTCCTCCGACCCGCTCAGCGGCAAGCTGTTCACCGGCCCGGCGACGGCCAACCCGCCGAGGCTGTACGTCACGCACAGCCCGTACAACGCCTCGTACTCGATCCCGAAGCCGGTGCCGACCCCGCCGGTGCTGCAGAACCAGGACGGCCGGGTCGCCGTCACCGTCACCAACCGCAGCGCCGAGGCGTGGGCGGTGGGCGACTACTACCTGGCCTACCGGGCGTACAACGCGGAGACCGGCGCGGCGGTCGGGCAGCAGCGCGCGGCCAACCTGACCGCCCCGGTGGCCCGTGGCGCCACCGTGACCCTCGACGCCACCATCAAGGCCATGCCTCCGGGGCGGTACCTCCTCGACTTCACGATGGTGCGTACCGGCGGCGCGGTCTTCACCGACCACCAGGTGCCACCCGCCCGGATGGTGCTCGAGGTCACCGACATCCCGCCCGTCGTGCAGGAGCTGTACCCGCCGAACGGCTACTCCGCGCAGACCCTGGCCCCGCAGCTGTGGGCCCGCGCGGTGGACATCGACGCGCCCCCGGGGCTGACGCTGTCCTACAAGTTCGAGGTGTGCGAGCGGACGGCGTCCGGCGGCACCACCGGGTGCTTCGACTCCGGCTTCCAGGCCAGTACCGCCTGGGCGGTGCCGGCCGGCCGGCTGTTCTGGAGCAGGACCTACCAGTGGCGGGTGATCGTCAAGGACGCCGGCAACGAGGTCTCGTCGCCGACCTCGACGCTGCTCACCGCCGTACCCCAGCCGGAGATCACCTCGCGCATCGCGGGCGCCACGACGGCGGCGGGCGACCGCGAGTTCGACGCCCAGACGGGCAACGTGTCCACCACCGCGATGGACGCCACGGTCACCACCGTCGGCCCGGAGCTGAACCTGGTCCGCACCTACAACAGCCTCGACCCGCGAGCGGACGGCGCGTTCGGCGCCGGCTGGACGACCCGCTACGACATGCGCGTCGTCGCCGACTCGGACGGCTCCGGCAACGTGCTCGTCACCTACCCGGACGGGCAGCAGGTGCGCTTCGGCCGCAACCCCGACGGCACCTTCGCCGCCCCGACCGGCCGCACCGCGTCGCTGACCTCGAACGGCACCGGATGGACGCTTGTCGACAAGGCGCGGGTGACCTACCAGTTCTCCGCCGCCGGCCGACTCAACAAGATCACCGACGCGGCCCTGCGGTCGATCGTGCTCACCTACAACACCGCCGACGGCAAGTTGGCCCGCGTGCGGGTCGCCAACAGCCAGACCAACACGGCCGGCCGGTCGCTCACCTTCACCTGGACCGGCGCGCACGTGACCAGCGTCGCCGCGGACGCCGTCAACGGTGCGGCGCCCACGTGGACCTACACCTACAGCGGCGACCAGCTCGTCTCGGCCTGCGCCCCCGGTAACGCCTGCACCCGGTACAGCTACGCGGCCGGCTCGCACTACCGCACCGCCGTGCTCGACGCGAAGCCGGAGTCCTACTGGCGCCTCGGCGAGGCGCAGGGCACCGCCGCCGGCAGCGAGGTGGCCGTCAACGTGGGCAAGGACGCCGCGGCCCACAAGGGCGTGACGCTCGGCACGGCGGGCGCGCTGGCCGGCACCGGCAACACCGCGGCCACCTTCAACGGCACCTCCTCGTACGTCGACCTGCCCAAGGGCGCGGTGAAGAAGGCCCGCGACACCGCCGTCGAGCTGTGGTTCAAGGGCAGCACCACCGGTGGTGGCGGCCCGCTGCTGGGCTACCAGGACAAGGAACTCGGCGCCACCTCCACCACCGGCGTGCCGGTGCTGTACGTGGGCACCGACGGCAGGCTGCGCGGCCAGTTCGGTGGCCCCTCGATCGCGCCGTTGACCTCGACGGGCGTCGTCAACGACGGGCGCTGGCACCACGCGGTGCTCTCGGCGATGGGCGCGGTGCAGACGCTCTACGTGGACGGCGTCAAGGTGGCGGAGCGTACCGGCGCGACGGCCGAGCACTCGCTGCTCACCTTCAACCAGGTCGGCGCCGCGTACGCGAGCACCCCGGCGTCCTGGCCGGCGTGGGGCACCACGTCCCGCCGGTACTTCGCCGGCGCGATCGACGAGGTGGCCGTCTACTCCCACCCGCTGGGCCAGGCGGCGGTCACCGCGCACTACCGGTTCGCCACCGCCGCCCAGCAGTTGACCTCGGTGACGCTGCCGAGCGGCAAGGTCGCGGCGCAGTTCAGCTACGACACGGCGCTCGACCGGGTCGCGAAGCACACCGACCGCAACGGCGGCCAGTGGACCATCGGGGCGCCGCTGGTCTACGGCAACGACACCGACCTGCGCCGCAGCGTGCAGGTGCTCGACCCGGCCAACCGGCCGCACCTGTACGAGTACGACGCGCTCAACGCGCGGTTGCTGCGTTCGGGCACGCCCCTGGGCCTGGAGACCCGCGAGGAGGACCGCCCCGCCTCGCCCACGCCGTCACCGACACCGCCGCCGACCCAGGTGTGCTCGAAGCCCGATCCGGGTGACCCGTCGTTCTGCACCATCATCCCGGGCGACGCGGGCGGGCCGGTGTTCGTGCGGCACCCGCTGGACGGCATGGCCATCCGCACGTTCGAGTACGACGAGCACGGCAACCAGACCGTGGTCACGAACGAGAACGGCGACGCCGTGCGGATGACGCACGACGAGCGCGGCAACGTCACCTCGAAGCGGACCTGCCGCACCTCCGGCGTCTGCCACACCGCCTACACGACCTATCCGGCGACGGTGACCGACCCGTTCGACCCGCGCAACGACCTGCCGACCGAGTCCCGGGACGGGCGCTCGGCCAGCGCCACCGACAACACCTACCGGACCAGCTACACCTACACCCCGTTCGGTGAGCTGGCGACGCAGGTGAACCCGGGCGGTGGCACCGTCCGGCACACCTACACCACCGGCGGTGAGGCCGCGTACGGCGGCGGCACCGTACCGGCCGGCCTGCTGCTGACGACGACCGACGCGCTCGGCAAGGTCACCCGTTACGCGTACTACCAGAACGGCGACCTCTACCGGGTCACCGAGCCGTCCGGGCTCGCCACGACCCATACCTACGACGCGCTGGGCCGGAAGCTGACCGCCACGGCCATCTCCGACACCTACCCGGCCGGTGTGGTCACCAGCTACACCTACGACGCGTTGTCGCGGCTGGTCAGCACCACCGAGCCGGCCACCACCGACGCGGTGACCGGCCAGGCGCACCAGAAGCGCTCGACGACCAGCTACGACGTGGACGGCAACGTCGTCCGGGTCGAGGTCGACGACGTGCGCGGCGACGACGAGACCCGGGTCAGCACCTGGGAGTACGACCAGTCCAACCGGCCGGTCAAGACCACGGACGCCGAGGGCAACGAGGCGGTCAAGAACTACGACCGGTTCGGCAACGAGACCATGATCGTGGACGCGAACGGCAACCGGTACGACTACGCCTACACGGCGCGCAACGAGCTGGCCGAGGTCCGGCTGCGGGCGTACGCGGGCGACGAGGGCCCGAGCACCGGCGACTACCTGGTGCTGCACACCTACACGTACGACCACGCCGGCCGGCTGGCCAGTGACACCGACGCGATGGGGCGGCGGCTGGAGTACCAGTACTACGCCGACGACCAGCTGCACCGGCTCGTGCTGAAGAACTTCCGCAACCCGGACGGCGGCACGCGCGACTACGTGGTGGAGGAGAACACGTACGACGGTGCCGGCAACCGCACCCGGCAGACCGCCGGCAACGGCACCTCCGTCACCCAGCAGACGTACACCCCGGCCGGCAACGTGGCCACCGTCGTGGTCAACCCCGGCACCGCCGCCCTGACCACCTCGTACACCTACGACGCGATGGGCAACGTCACCCGGACGACCCGCACCGGCCGCTCCTCCAACGTGCCGTGGACCCTGTCCACGGCCCCGGAGCAGGTCGACCACGTCTACGACGCCAGCGGCAACGTGATCCGCCAGACGGTCGTCGCCGGCACGGTCACCCGGGTCACCACCAGCACCTACGACCAGCGCGGACTGCTCACCTCCGCCACCGACCCGCTCGGCCGGACGATCCGCTACCAGAACGACGAGCTGGGCCGCCAGACGAGGGTCGTCGCACCGGCGGTCGCCGCCGAGGAGAACGGCGGCGCGCCGAGCACGGTCACCCCGACCACCGTCACCGGCTACAACACCTTCGACGAGACGGTGCACACGGCCGACGCCCGGGGCAACGTCAGCAGCCACACCTACAACCGGTTGGGCCGCCTGGTCGGCAGCACCGCGCCGACGTACGCGCCGCCCGCCGGGGTGAGCACGCTGAAGCCGACCACGACGACCCGCTACGACCCGGGGGGCAACGTCGTCGAGACCGTCGACGCCCGGGGCAACGCCACCCGCTACCAGTACGACCAGTTGGGTCGGCTGGTCAGCCGGGACGAACCGGCCGGCGACACGGACCGGGCGGTGACCCGCTACACCTACACCCGCACCGGTGAGCTGCTCTCCGCCACCGGCCCCACCGGCAGCCGGAAGGAGGCGACCTACGACGACCTCGACCGGCAGGTGACCGCGACGACGCTGGAGCGGTACCCGACCGCCCGTACGCTGACCACGCGGTACCGCTACGACGACGCCGGCAACGTCACGTCGGTCGTGTCGCCCGGCGGTGGCACCACCACCAACACCTACGACGGGTTCGGTCAGCTCACCCGGGTGGTCGACCCCGCCGGGGTGGCCACGCACTACGGCTACGACTACGCCGGCCGGCAGGTGCGCGTCAGCGACGCGTTGGGCCGCACCGAGCGGATCGACTACGACCTGCTCGGGCTGATCACCGCCGAGTCGGACGTGGCGCCGGACGGCACGATCCTGCGCACGCAGACCTACGGCTACGACGCCGCCGGCAACCTCACCTCGTCGGTCAAGCCGAGCGGGGTGACCACCACCTACGAGTACGACCCGCTCGGCCGCCTGTCCCGGCAGGTGGAGCCGGTCACGGCGAACTCCTCGATCACCACCAGCTTCGGCTACGACGCCGCCGGCAACCCCACCCGCTACACCGACGGCCGGGGCAACCGCACCATCTCCACGTACAACACGTGGGGCCTGCTGGAGTCGCAGATCGAGCCGGCCACCACCGCCCACCCCAACGCGGCCGACCGCACCTGGACGCTGGCCTACAACATCGCCGGGCAGCCGACCCGGCTCATCGCACCCGGCGGGGTGGGTCGGCTCCGCAGCTACGACGCGGCGGGCCGGCTGACCGGCGAGACCGGAAGCGGTGCCGGCAGCCCGGAGCGGACCCTCGACTACGACCTGGCCGGCCGGCTGGTCCGGGCCGCCGCGCCGGCGGGCGCCGACACGTACAGCTACGACGACCGGGGCAACATGCTCAAGGCCTCCGGCCGGGCGGGCACCGCCAGCTTCCAGTACGACGCCGACAGCCTGCTGACCAGCCAGACCGACGAGTCCGGGACCGCCACCTACACCTACACCGGGCAGCGGCTGGCCTCCGCCCGCGACGGCGTCACCGGCGTCACCCAGAGCTACGCGTACGACGCCGCCGGGCAGCCGACGCGCATCGACTACGGCGCCGGCCGGGTCCGCACCTTCGGCTACGACGACCTGGCCCGGGTGACCAGCGACGTGACCCGCAACGCGGCCGGGCAGTCGGTCAACTCGGTCAGCTACACCTACAACACCGACGACAAGCTGACCGGCAAGACGACGGCCGGAACGGCCGGGGCGGGCAAGCACACGTACGCGTACGACCTGGCCGGACGCCTGACCTCGTGGACCGGGCCGAAGGGCACGGTCGCGTACGCCTGGGACGCCTCGGGCAACCGGATCCGGGCCGGCGCGAAGACGGCAAGCTACGACGAGCGCAACCGGCTGCTCTCCGACTCGGACTACACCTACACCTACAGCGCGCGGGGCACGCTCGCCTCGCGGACCAGCTCCGGGCTGACCGAGCGGTACTCCTTCGACGCGTTCGACCGGCTCACCACGGCCGGCAGCGTGACCTACACCTACGACGCGCTGGACCGGGTCGCGACCCGCAGCGGCACCTCGTTCGGCTACGCGGGCCGGGCCGACAACGTGGTCAGCGACGGGACCGGCCGCTACTCCCGGGGGCCGGACGGTGAGGTGCTCGCCGTCGGCGACGGCAACGAGAAGCTGCTGGCCCTCACCGACGGGCACGGCGACGTGGTGGCCGGCATCGACCCCACGGACACCGCGCTGACCGAACTCACCGCCTCGAAGGCGTACGACCCGTTCGGCCAGGTGGTCGCCGCCGAGGGCGACACCGGTGACCTGGGCTTCCAGGGCGACTGGACCGATCCGACCACCGGCCAGGTGGACATGGGCGCCCGCTGGTACGAGCCCGGAACCGGCGGGTTCGTCTCCCGCGACAGCGTCAACTACAGCACCGGCGACGCGATCCTGGCCAACCGGTACACCTACGCGGCGGGCGACCCGCTGGCGCACGTCGACCCGGACGGGTACTGGCCCTCGTGCGGCTGGTGCAAGTCGGTGGCCAACAAGGTCAAGAAGACGGCCTCGTCCGCCTGGAACGGGGTGAAGCGGACGGCCTCGGCCGCCTGGAACGGGGTGAAGCGCACGGCCTCGGCCGCGTGGGCCGGGGTGAGGTATGCCGCCTCGGCCGCCTGGGCCGGGGTGAAGCGGGTCGCCAGTGCCGCCTGGGCCGGAGTGAAGGCGGCGGCGAGCTGGGTCGGATCGGCGGTCAGAAGAGTGGCCAGCGCGATATCCAGCGGCGCCAGATGGCTCTACAACAAGGCCCGCTCCGCGGTGAGTTGGGTCGGCCAGAAGATCAAATCGGCTGCGGCCTGGGTCGGCAACAAGATGTCCCGCGCCTACCGGGCGGTGAAGGGCGCCGTCTCCGCCGGGGTCACCTGGGCCAAGCAGAAGGCCGAGCAGGTCCGTCAGGCGATCCACGAGGCGAAGCGGCAGGTCACCCAGGCCGCCCGCCGGGCCATCGAGTACGTCGCCAAGCACAACCCGATCAAGGCCGTGGCCGCGGCGCTCAAGCCGGTCGTGTCGGCCATCAAGACCGTGGTGTCGGCGGCGGCGCACATCCCGGCCGCGGTGGTCGCCACCGTCCGGGACGTGGTCAACGACACCGTCCAGGCGACCAAGGTCCTCTACCAGGCGGCGGTCCAGGCGGCCGGCGCGGTCGTCGAGGAGGTCTCCAAGGCGACCGAGGCGGTGGCGGACTTCGCCCAGTCGGCGGCACCCTACGTGAAGGACGCGCTGAGCTTCGCCGCCGAGGCCGTCGGCGTCACCGACCTGGTCGACTGCGTCTCCAAGGGCGACCTCGAGGCGTGTGCCTGGACGGCGGCGACCGTCGCCGGTCTCGCCCTCGGTGGTGCCGGCGCCGGCGCGGTGCGGGCGGCGCGCGGGGCGCGGATGGCCGCCAAGTACGGCGACGACGTCGCCGACGCCGTGCGCGGCGGCTCCCGGCTGCCCACCGCCAGGCGGGCGGACGACGCCGCCGACATCGCCTCCTGCGCCACGGGCAACAGCTTCACCGGCGACACCCTGGTCCGGATGGGCGACGGCACGACCAGGCCGATCAGCAAGGTCAGGGTGGGGGAGAAGGTGTTCTCCACCGACCCCGCCACCGGCCGTACCGGCGCCTTCGAGGTCACCGCCGTCATCGTCGGTGAGGGCCGCAAGGAACTGGTCGACGTCGAGGTGGACACCGACAGCGCGAGCGGCACCGCCACCGCCACGGTCACCGCCACCGAGGGCCACCCGTTCTGGTCGGTCGAGCGGAACACCTGGGTCGAAGCCGGTGACCTGGCCGGCGGCGAGCGGCTGCGCACCTCCACCGGGGGCACCGGGACCGTGCTGGCCACCCGGGAACGGACCGAGCAGGAGCGGGTCTACAACCTCACCGTCGACACGACGCACACGTTCTACGTGCTCGCCGGGGCGCTGGACCTGCTGGTGCACAACACCGACGCCGGATGCCCGGTCCACGGCCCGTCCGCCCTGCCCGAGTCGACGACCGGCACCAGGCCCCCGGGCAGGTGCGAGTGCGGCGGCTCGAAGCTGGACGACAACTTCACCGGGCTGCGCGAAGGCACCGCTCAGCGGCGGCGGGAGGACATGGAAGCACTGCGGAGAGATCTCGAAGGCTTCCGGAGCAAGCGGGAAGCCCACGCGAAGTTCTTCGACAAGACGATGGAAACCATCCAAGAGATCGACAAGTGGTTCCCGGACGCCGACGGCTGACCGCCGGTCGTCCTCCAGCTCCGTCACCGGCGGGTCGGCCACGGACACCCAAGACCATCCTCATCGCGACACAGGGAAGTGACGTTTTGACCGAAGGCAGACACAGATTGCGGACGCTACGGCTGCTGGCCGTGCTGGCGCTGCTGGTGGCGGCGTCGGGCGTGGCGGTGTCGCGCCCGTCGCCGGCCTCGGCGGACGCGGCCGGGCTGGGCGGCGACTACGTGCCGCTGCCCAACGGCGCCGCGCTGCTGGACACCCGTACCGGAACCGGAGGGCGCACCGGCGTGGTCGGGGCCGAGGGCGTGGTGACGTTCCCGGCCCTGGGCGTCGGCGGCATCCCCTCCTCGGGGGTGAGCGCCGTCCTGCTGCGGCTGGTGACGACGGACGGCACCGCCAACACGTTCCTGCGGGCCTACCCCGACGGCACCACCCCGGACGCGGTCTCGATGCTCAACGTCCTCCCGGGCGAGCAGGTCTCCAACACCGCGGTGGTCCGCCCGGGCAGCAACGGGCGGATCGCCGTGTACAACCAGGCCGGCAACACCCACGTCGTCGTCACCGCGCAGGGCTACTTCCGCTCCGTCCCCGGCAGCGGCGGTGGTGGTGGATTCGTCCCGGTCCCGCAGAACAAGCTGATCGACACCACCGACGGCACGGGAACGACCAGGGCGAAGGTCCCCGCGATGGGCACCCGCACGGTGACGCTGACCGGCGGCGTGATCCCGACGACGGCGACCACCGTGCTGGCCAACGTGGTCACGGCCAACGTGACCCTGCCCGGCTGGCTCGGGGCGATGCCGGCCGGCGGTGCCGCGCCGGCGCACTCGGCGGTGAACTTCGAGGAGGCCGGGCACCACTCGCACACCGTGTCGTTGCCGCTCTCCGCGGCCGGTCAGGTCACGTTCACCAACAGGAGCGGCGGTGCCGTCGACCTGATCGTCGCGCCGTACGGCTACACCACCGGCGACAGCAGCCAGGGGGCCGGCTTCCGGCACCTCGCGGCGACCCGGCTCTACGACAGCGGGGGCACGATCGCCAACGGCGGCTCGGTCGACGTGCAGGTGGCCGGCAGGCTCGGCCTGCCGACCCGGGGCGTGGCCGGGGTGGTCCTCAACGTGACCGTCGACCGCTCGACCGTCGCCGGCGGCGTCAAGGTGTGGCCGACCGGTGGCACCGAGCCCGACGTCGCCCAGGTGCACGCGCGCACGGGAGCCGCGGCCGGCCTGGTGGTCGTCCGGCCCGGCCCCGACGGTCACGTCCGGTTGCGCAACACGTCGGGCGGAGCCGTCCGCCTCGTCGTGGACGTCCAGGGCTTCTTCACCGACCCGATCCCGGCAGCGCCGGTGGAGTCGTTCGCGGCGTCGGTGGGTGTGCAGGCCGGCCCGGTGGCGGGCGCGGCGCTGGGGATGGTCGAGTACGCGTACACGGACAACATCGGCCGGGTGCTCGTCGGGCACCAGACCGACGTCGACAACTTCGGTTCGGTGCAGTGGACCGTCCTCTCGGGCAACGAGGCGTTCTCCGGCCGGCCCTCGCTGGGCCTGCTGGGCGACGGCCGGGTCGAGGTGGCGGTTCGCTACTCCGACTCGGACGTGTGGTCGCGTACCCAGACGGCGCCGGGCTCGGCGACGTGGGACGCCTGGGCGGACTTCGGCGGTTCGATGGCCGCGGCTCCGGCGGTGACCCGCCTGCCGTCCGGGGTGATGGCCGTGTTCGCCGTCGACGTCGACGGCAAGCTGTGGGTCTACCAGCAGACCGGCGCAGTCCCGGGCTGGCGGGCCCTGACCGACCAGAACTTCGTCGGCGCCCCGGTCGTCGTGGCGACGCGTACGGGCGTGCGGCTGTTCCTGCGCACGAGCGCCGGCACGGTGCTGACGGCGGAGTACGCCGAGGGCACCCTGTCCGCCTGGACGAACCTCGGCGGCAGCGGTACCGACATTCCCTCGGTGGTGGTGTACCCGGGCTATCGGGCGCGGGTCTTCGTGCGGCTCGTCGACGGCACGATCGCGACGAAGTACCAGGACGCGGCGGGGACGTTCCCGGCGGCCTGGACGTCGCTGGGCTCGTACCGGTCGGCGGGCGTGCCGGCGGCGGTGCTCGATCCGGTGCTGGGCCGCACGGCGGTGGTGACCCGCAGCACCTCGGGCGAGGTCATGCTCTCCTGGGAGACGGCGCAGGGGTCGGGTGTGTTCGGCGCGTGGTCCGCCGCCATCCCGGACCTGATGGAGACCGCGGCGACGGATCCGACGATCGTGCCGGTGACCAACAGCGCGGGGCAGACGTGGCTGATCCTGTTCCGCAACGCCAACAACGCCAGCCGCATCTACCAGCGGCAACCGGTCGCGGGCCTCGCCGCGGCCAGCCGTAACCCGTCCGCCGTGAAGGAACGGGCCGGGGGCGCCGCTCCCACCTCGACCGCGCGCGGCGTCTTCGCCGCGCACAGCCTGCCCGTTCCGCCGGCCTGACACCCCCCGGGTGGGCGCGGCCAGGTCCGCGCCCACCCGGTACCGGCACACCAGTGATGCCACTGCTCGACATTGATCGGCTGACCGTCGACCGGATCGTCGCTCCCTCGCGGAACCGGCAGTGACCCGACGCCAGCCCCGTGGGGAAGGTATGCGATGAATCGGTCACGATGGCGCGGCCGGCTGGCCACCGCGCAGGTCGCGGCGCTCGCCGCGGCGCTGCTGGCGGTGGCCCAGCCGACACCGGCGCAGGCCGCCGACACGATGAGCTGCGTCGCCCAGACGTCGTTCTTCGGCACGGACGCCGGCGGCACGAACTGGCGTTATCCACTCAACGCGCCAGGCAGCGCCAGTTCCACCTGGTCGAGCCGCGTCTGGGAGGGCACGGGCTGGGAGATGTTCGGCCGGGTGATCGGTGGCCCGGGGGGCCGGATCTACGGCTTCAACGCCAGCGGCCTGTACCGCTACCGCTGGACCGGCAGCGGCTGGGAGATGACCAACGGTGTCGGCGGTCAGCTGATCAGCACCAGCTTCACCCAGTACGCCACCGCCGGGTTCCGGGACAAGATCACCGTCGACGAGCGGGGCGACTTCTACGCCGTCGACGCGCAAGGAAGGCTGCGTACCTACCGGTACGACGAGGCGGCGGGCAAGTGGGCCTTCTCGGACCGGCTGCTCGACACCGGGTGGGGCCGGTTCAACCTCATCGTCGCCGCCGGCCGGGGCGTGCTGTACGCCCGGGATGCCACCGACGGTCGGCTCTTCCGGTACCGGTACGACGCGGACAGCCAGCGCTGGATCGACTACGAACGACCGGTCGGTGCCGGCTGGCAGATGTTCGGCAGGGGCATCGTCTCCCCCGGCGGGGACACCCTCTTCGGCATCGAGAACGACGGGGCCCTGTCGCAGTACCGCTACCGCGAGGACGACAACACCTGGCCGATCCATCGGCGGATCGTCGACGGCGGGTGGAACATCTTCAACAACGTGGCGCTCATCACCGACGCCTGCACGTTGGCCACCTCCCACGTGCCGGCCCGGCCGGCGGTGCCGGTGGCGCAGAACGCTCCGGCGAGCGTGACGCAGGCCAGCTCGAACAGCATCGAACTCGCGCACAGCGACAACATCGGTCGGTTGCTGCACGGGCGGATGAGCCCGGACAACTTCAGCTCCCTGCAACTGACGGCCGTCTCCGGCAACGAGGCGTTCAGCGGGGTGCCGGGAGTGTCGGAGACCACCCAGAACCTGGCCCGGGTCACGGCCCGCAACATCAACAGCGACGTCTGGAGCCGTACCCAGTCCAGCGCCGGCAGCCCCGGTTGGAGCGGCTGGGCGGACCTGGGTGGCCGGATGGCCGCCGGCCCTGCTGTGGTCCGGTTGTCCGACGAGCGTGAGGTGGTGTTCGCGGTGGACGCCGCGGGCGCGCTGTGGGCCCGCCGGCAGGACCCGGTGCACGCGGATCTGCTGGCCTGGCGCAAGCTCGGCGGTGAGGGGCTGACCGGCACGCCGGTGGCGGTTCCGCTGGCCGACGCGAGCGCCCTGGTGATCGTCGCGGACAGCGCCGGCACGTTGCGGGCGGCCCGGTACGCCAACGGCGCGCTGGACGCCTGGACCAGCCTCGGCGGCAGCGGCTTCACCGGAACCCCGGCCGTGGTGGTGATGCCGGGCTACCGGCTGCGGATCTTCGCCCGCAACGCCGCCGGCCGGATCGCGGCCACGGAGCGTCGCGTCGACGGCACCTTCACCGGGACGTGGGCGCAGGTCGGCGGCACCGCGATCACCCCGGCCGGTGCGCCGAGCGCGTTGCTGAGCCCGGTCACCGGCCGGATCGGGATCTACGTGCGCGGCACCGACGGCTACATCCACTACGCCGCCGAGACGGCCCAGGGCAGCGGCACGTGGGGCGACTGGATTCCGGCGCAGGACGCGTTCGAGACCTACGCCACCGACCCGACCGCGTTCAGCTTCGTCAACGCCAACGGCGCGAACGTCGCCTACCTCGCCCGCACCCCCGCCGGCAGGCTGCGGCTGTACACCGTTCAGGAACCCAGCTCCTGGATCACCGGCGCGGCAGCCGCCCGCACCACCGCCACCACCGCACCGACGGCACGTCCGGTCTTCCGCCGGCACGTGCTACCCGACCCGCCTCCGGTCAACCGATAAGGACCGGGCGATTTCGGGTGGGCGCGACCCGCGTCCACCCGGTACCGACAGACCAGTGATGCCACTGCTCGACATCGATCAGCTGACCGTCGACCCGACTTCGACGGCGGCGACCCGGCGACGCCGGCCCTCACGAAAGGCATCTGATGAACCGTCCACGATATCGTCGGGCGTTGGCCAGTACGCAGGTAGCTGCGCTGACCGCCACCCTGCTGGCGGTGGCCCAGCCGACACCGGCACTGGCCGCCGACACGGTGACCTGCGTCGCCCAGACGTCGGTCTTCGCCGCCGACACCGGTGGCACGCTCCGGCGCTACCCGCTCAACGCGCCAGGCAGTGCCACTTCCACCTGGTCGACCCGCAGCAGCCTGGGCAACAACTGGCAGACCTACGGCCGGGTGATCGGTGGCCCGGGGGGCCGGCTCTACGGCTTCAACGCCAGCGGCCTGCACCGCTACCGCTGGACCAGCAGCGGCTGGGAGATGACCAACGGCAGCGCCGCCCAGCGGATCAGCACCGGCTTCACCCAGTTCGCGTCCGCCGGTGCCCGAAACAAGATCACCGTCGACGAGCGGGGCGACTTCTACGCCATCGACGGCAACGGGAAGCTGCGCACCTACCGGTACGACGAGGCGGCGGGCAAGTGGGCCTTCTCGGACCGGCTGCTCGACACCGGATGGGGCCGCTTCAACCTCATCGTCGCCGCCGGCCAGGGTGTGCTGTACGCCCGGGATGCCACCGACGGTCGGCTCTTCCGGTACCGGTACGACGCGGACAGCCAGCGCTGGATCGACTACGAGCGACTGGTCGGCGCGGGCTGGAACGTCTTCAGCAAGGGCATCTTCTCGGTCGGCGGAGACACCCTGTTCGGCATCGAGGCCGGCGGGACCCTGGCGCAGTACCGCTTCCGCGAGGACAACAGCACCTGGGTGATCACGCGGCGGACCATGGGCAGCGGCTGGAACGTCTTCAGCAACGTGGCGGCTGTGACGGATGCCTGCACGTTGGCCGCCTCCCACGTGCCGGCCCGGCCGGCGGTGCCGGTGGCGCAGAACGCTCCGGCGAGTGTGGCGCAGGCGAGTTCGAACAGCATCGAGCTGGCGTACAGCGACAACATCGGTCGGTTGCTGCACGGGCGGATGAGCCCGGACAACTTCAGCTCCCTGCAACTGACGGCCGTCTCCGGCAGCGAGGGCTTCAGTGGGGTGCCGGCGGTGTCGGAGACCACTCAGAAGCTGGCCCGGGTCGCGGCTCGCAACATCAACAGCGACGTCTGGACCCGTACCCAGTCCAGCGCCGGGAGTCCCGGTTGGAGCGGCTGGGCGGACCTGGGTGGGCGGATGGCCGCCGGGCCTGCCGTGGTCCGGTTGTCCGACGAGCGTGAGGTGGTGTTCGCGGTGGACGCCGCGGGCGCGTTGTGGGCCCGCCGGCAGGACCCGGTGCACGCGGATCTGCTGGCCTGGCGCAAGCTCGGCGGCGAGGGGCTGACCGGCACGCCGGTGGCGGTTCCGCTGGCCGACGCGAGCGCCCTGGTGATCGTCGCGGACAGCGCCGGCACGTTGCGGGCGGCCCGGTACGCCAACGGCGCGCTGGACGCCTGGACCAGCCTCGGCGGCAGCGGCTTCACCGGAACCCCGGCCGTGGTGATGATGCCCGGCTACCGGCTGCGCATCTTCGCCCGCAACACCGCAGGCCGGATCGCGGCCACCGAACGTCGCGTCGACGGCACCTTCACCGGCACGTGGGCGCAGGTCGGCGGCACCGCGATCACCCCGGCCGGTGCGCCGAGCGCGCTGCTGAGCCCGGTCACCGGCCGGATCGGGATCTACGTGCGCGGCACCGACGGCTACATCCACTACGCCGCCGAGACCGCCCAGGGCAGCGGCACCTGGGGCGACTGGATCCCCGCCCAGGACGCGTTCGAGACCTACGCCACCGACCCGACCGCGTTCAGCTTCGTCAACGCCAACGGCGCGAACGTCGCCTACCTCGCCCGCACCTCCGCCGGCTCGCTGCGGCTGTACACCGTTCAGGAACCCAGCTCCTGGATCACCGGCGCGGCAGCCGCTCGCACCACCGCCACCACCGCACCGACGGCACGTCCGGTCTTCCGCCGGCACGTGCTACCCGACCCGCCTCCCGTCGACTGAGGTAAGGACGGTCGAGAGGGGTCCGTGGGCCGGCCGCCCACGGGCCCCTCTCGCTGCTTCTTCGCTGCCCGGAGGGCTTGTACGGAACCTGTACGTCGGCTGTGCCCACGGACTCATCGAAGGCGGTAGCTTCGAGCCGCCCACCCGCCCCGAGGCGGTCGATCGGGCAGCTGCTCTCAGATGGGGGGAGAAGGCGGATGGGTCCTCTGCCAGTGGCGAGCACCGACGTCGCGCTGCCGCAGGCCGCCCGGACGGAGGAACACGTCGACGACGCGACCTGGCGCATCGGCGGCGCGGCCGAGCAGGTGGACGTCGCCCTGCTGCGCGACGGCCTCTCGCCCCGGGTCGACGGCGTCGACACCGCCCACGTGCGGCGCCTCGCCGCGCTCGCGGACGAACTGCCGCCCCTGGTGGTGCACCGGGCGACGATGCGGGTGATGGACGGGCTGCACCGGCTCGCCGCGGCGCGCGCCCGCGGCCGGCGGCAGGTGCCCGTGGTGTACTTCGAGGGGACCGCCGAGGAGGCCTTCGTCGTCGCGGTACGGCTCAACGCGACCCACGGCAGGGCGCTGCGCGCCAAGGACCGGGCGGCGGCGGCCGGGCGGATCCTCGACACCTGTCCCCACCGCTCGGACCGCTGGATCGCCTCGGTGTGCGGGGTGGCGCCACGCACGGTCGCCGCCCTGCGGCAGAAGTCCACCGACGCCGGTCGGCGGCCCGACACCCGGATCGGGCGCGACGGGCGGCGCCACCCGCTCTCCGCCCAGGAGGGCCGGCGGACGGCCGAGCAGATCATGTGTGCGGAGCCGGGGCTCAGCCTGCGCGAGGTGGCTCGTCGCGCCGGGGTGTCCGTCGGCACGGCTCTGGACGTACGGCGGCGTCTGCTGGCCGGCGGCCCCGAGTTGGTCGTTCCCGCCACCGGCACGGTGGGGCCGGTGGCGACGCGGCCGGTCGCGGCAGACCCGGGGCAGCCCGGCACGCTGAGGATCCGCGAGCACCTGGAGTGGCTCACCCGGGAGCCGACCCTGCGCTACACCGACCGGGGGCGGGCGTTGCTGCGGCTGGTGTCGGCCACGGTGGCCTTCCTCGAACAACCCGGCCAGTGGACGGACGCGGCTCCCGACCACTGCCGCCGCCCGCTCGAGGCGCTGGCCCGGGCCTGTGCCGTCGGCTGGCTCGACCTCGCCGACCAGTTCGGTGACGAGCAGCCGTACCGGCGGGCGGGCTGATGCCCGGCGAGGGCGTCGACCAGGACGGCCGTCAGTTGACGCCGCCGCCCTGCGTCACGGGGTCGCCGCTCCGGTTGCACATGGGGAAGAGGTTGTCCCACAGCGACGTTCCCCGGTAAACGTCGCAGCCGGGGGTCGGCGCCGGCAGCACCAGGCGGACACCGCCGGTGTCCAGGAGTGCGGTGGTGCCCCGGCTGTCGGGAGCACCGCCGAGGGCGGCGCCACCCAGGGCGACGACCAGGAGCGCAACAGGTACGAGGAGCCGAGCACAGACTGCCGTCCGCATATGAGTCTCCTTGAGATCGTCCGTCGGCTACGAGCGTCACCGAGCGGATGTACGTGGTCAAGGCCGTCCCGGTCACGGCCCGGTCACACCCCGCCCCCGGTGGTGCGTGCCGGCCGCGGAAGTCGGACCTCGGTCGGTACCGCGCGCCTGTGGTAGAAAGCGCGGGTGGCCGTCATGCGCTTCCGCCTCCTGGGGCCGCTCGAGGTGCGGATCGACGACCGGCCCGTCCCGCTCGGCACGGTTAAGCAACGGTTGCTCTGCGCCGCCCTGCTGCTGGATCCCAACGAGGTGCGGCACACGGAGCACCTCGCCGAGATGCTGTGGGACGAGCCGCGGCCGGCATCCGCGGCGGCCAACCTCAGGACGTACGCCCACGGCCTGCGCCAGGCCCTGCGTGACGGGGCGGGCGGGGCGAGCCGGCTGCGCACCGGGACCGGCGGCTACCTGCTCGAGGTGCGCCCGGGCGAGCGGGACCTCGACGAGTTCGAGGAGGTGGCGCAGCAGGGCCGCGACGCCCGTGCCCGAGGCGAGCTGCGGCAGGCCGAGGCGAGCCTGGCGCACGCGCTCACCCTCTGGCGCGACTCGCCACTCGCCGGGCTGCCCCTGCCCCACACGCTCGCCGTGCGTCTGGCGCGCCTGCACGAGCAGCGGTTGATGGTCGAGGAGGAACACATCCAGGCCAAGCTCGACCTCGGCGCCTCCGCCGAGTTGGTCGGGCGGCTGCGGGAGCACGTCGACGACCACCCCCTGCGCCAGCGCGGCTGGGGCCAGCTGATGACCGCGCTCTACCGCACCGGCGACATCGCCGGGGCGGTCGACGCCTACCTTCGGGCCCGGCGGGTGCTGGCCGATCAGCTCGGCATCGATCCCAGCCCCGGGCTGGAGGCGCTCTACCGCGACATCCTCGACCACAGCCCCAACCTCACCGGCGAGCCGCAGCGGACACCGCGGGCGAGGGTCGTGGTGCGCGGGCTGCCGCCGGCCGTCGACACCTTCGTCGGGCGGCAGGCCGAGCTGGCCGCCGTACCCGGCTGGCTCGACGGATCCGCGACGAACCCGGTCGTCACGATGCACGGCCCGGGAGGCGCCGGCAAGTCGGCGCTGGCCGTCCAACTCGCTCGTCACCTCGCCGACCGGTACCCCGGCGGCACCCTCTACGTGGACCTGCAGGGATCGGACGCCGACCTGCCACCGTTGCGGCCCATCGACGTCCTCGGCCGGTTCCTGCGCGCACTCGGGGTGCCGGGGAACGCCGTGCCGGCCGACGTCGGCGAAGCCACCGTCGCCTACCGGTCCGAGATCGCGGGGCGGGGCGTGCTCGTCGTCCTCGACAACGCGCGGAACGCCGCCCAGGTCAAGAGCCTGCTGCCGGCGGACGCCTCGTGCGGCGCCGTGGTCACCAGTAGGCGGATGCTCGCGACCCTGCCCAACGGGAGGCATCTCGCCGTGGGACTGCTGTCCCGCGCCGAGGCGGTCGCACTGCTCGCGGGCGAGTGCGGCACGGAGCGGGTGACGGCCGAACCGGACGCGGCGGCCCGCTTGGTGGAGCTCTGCGGCCTGCTGCCGCTGGCCATCCGGATCGTCGGCGCCCGCCTGGCCAGCCGGCCGGGATGGCCGATCGCCCGGCTGGTCGAGCGGCTAGACGATCCCGGGCTCCGCCTCAACGAGTTGGAGTTCGACGACCTCAGCGTCCGGCCGTCCATCGCCCTCACCTACTCCGCGCTGCGCGACGGGGGCCCGTTGGAGCAACTGTGCGCCCGGGCCTTCCGCATGATCGGCCACAGCCGGCTCCCCGTCGTCACCACGCGTGCCGTCGCCGCCCTGATCGCCGAGCCGCTCGCCCGGACCGAGACCGTTCTCGAACGCCTCGCCGACGAGCGGTTGGTGGAGCCCCGGGAGCCGGGCGTCTACGGCATCCACGACCTGGTCCGGCTGTACGCGGTCGAACGGGCCGAGGACGAGACGGCGGGCGACCGGGAGGCCGCCCTGCAGCGGCTGCTGGAGACGTACCTGCGGGGGGCTCAGGAGCTTGAGCGGATGGCCAACGCCGGCTGGTCGCCGACCGGTGCCGGCGAGCAGGACCAACCCGCCTGGCAGGATCCGCCACGGAGCTCCGCGGCGGCCGTCCGGTGGCTGGCCGAGGAGCACCTCAACGTCCTGGCCGCCTTCAACCAGGCGTCGACCGCCTCCACCGGCACCGCGCAGCTCGCCGCCAGGCTGGCCTGGGGAACCGTCGCCGTGTTGCGCCGGCAGGGCTACCTGCTGGAGGCCCGCACCCTCGTCGACGGCGCCGCCGCCGTCACCGAGCGGCTCGGCCTCACGCTGGAACACTGCGCCGCGCTGTTCTACCGGGCGGCGTTCCACAAGGGCACCGCCGACCCGTCGGTGGTGGAGGCGGACCTGCTGCGCTGCCTCGACCTGCTCCAGTCGCTCGGTGACCGCGACCGGATCTCCACCTGTCTGGAGGCGCTCGGCAACCTGCGCCACCAGATGGGCGACGTGGCGCGTGCGCTCGCCTACCACGACGAGGCGCTCGCGCTGCGCCGCGAGTCGGGCCGACCGCTCATGATCGGTGCCACCCTGAGCAACTCCGCTCAGGTGCGGCTGTCCGCCGGGGACGAGAAGCAGGCGTTCGCCGACGTCGAGGAGGCGCTGCGGATCGCCCACGAGATCGGCGCGGTGGGTCTGACGGGTGCCGCCCTCGCGATGCGGGGGCAACTGCTGTGCCGTACCGGCCGGTGGTCCGAGGCCCGCGACTGCCTCGACGAGGCGCTGGTCGCCACCGACCGGGCCGGCGACCTGCCCTCGCGCTGCGAGGCCCTGCTGTCCCGCGCGGCGGCTCAGCTCCGGCTCGGGCGCCACGCCGCCGCCGCCCGCGACGCCGACGAGGCGGGTTCGGTGGCCGACCGGATCGGCGACCGCTACCTGCTGGCCGTCGCCCGGCAGGCCCGGAGCCGGATCGCGGGGGCCGCCGGTGACCGGGCCGCCGCGTCGGCCCTGGAGGCCGAGGCCCGGACCCTGCTCCGGCCACCACGCTGGCGGCCACGCTGACCACGATCGCCGCCGTCCAGGGCAGGTACGCCATCGGCAGCATGACCAGGGCGGCGAAGGGCGG
>NZ_JBSGDY010000082.1:0-26168 GCF_053602615.1 Micromonospora sp. NPDC004336 | reverse complement strand
GTCGGCCGGCTCGACGGCGGCGGCGCCGCGGCCGAGTACGTGGCCGCCCCGGCCGACACCCTCGTCCCGGCACCCACCGCCGTCCCGCTCGCCGACGCCGCCGCCATCCCTGTCGCCGGCCTCACCGCCTGGCAGGCGGTGTTCGAACATGCCCGCGTCACGCCCGGGCAGCGGGTGCTGGTCAACGGCGCGGGCGGCGGCGTCGGCGGATTCGCCGTCCAGCTCGCCAAGCACGCCGGAGCGCAGGTCATCGCCACGGCAAGCCCGCGCAGCGCCGACGCGGTCCGCCGACTCGGCGCCGACCAGACGATCGACTACCGCGCCGCACCCGTCGCGGAGGCGGTGGAAGAGCCGGTCGACACCGTCCTCAACCTCGTCGCGATCAGCCCCTCGGAGGCCGCGGCCCTGATACCGCTGGTGCGGCCCGGTGGTGTCATCGTCTCCATCGCCACCCCGGTCGAGCCGCCCGCCGACGCCCCGGTGAGCGCGACGCACATGGTCGCCCGCAACGACGTCAACCACCTCGCCGCGCTGGTGAAGCTCGTCGACGCCGGCACCGTCCGCCTGGACATCGCCTCGTCCCGCCCGATCGCCGACCTGGCCGCGGTGCACCGCGACGCCGAGGCCGGCCGCACCCGGGGCAAGACCACCCTCATCCCGTGAAGGAGTACCTGATGACCACCACTTTCGCATCCCCGATGATCAAGGGGCTCCGGGCCGGCGTGCTCGTGGTCGGCACCGCCCTCGTGGCCACCACGCTGCTCTGGACTGCCGCCCAGATCCTCGACATCGAGATGCGCGTCGACCCCGGCAGCGGTCAACCACCCCAGGTCGTCAGCCTGCCGCTCGTCGCCGCCGTCACGCTCGCCGTCTCCCTACTCGCCTGGGGTGTACGTGCTCTGCTGGAACGGCTGACCCGTCGAGCCGCAGGTGTCTGGACAGTGCTCGCCGTGATCGTGTTGCTGGCGTCGTTCCTGCCCCTGCTCGGCGTCGAGGCGACCGGCGCAGCCAAGACGATCCTGGCGCTGATGCACGTTGCCGTCGCCGTCGTGCTCATCGGGGCGCTGGGCCGCCGGAGACCTTGAGCCACTGGCCGGGGTCGACATCCGCCGCGTGCGGTCGACAGACCGCCGGGAGCGGGGCCGCCGCCCGGCCCGCCACGTCAAGCGGACCCTGACCCAGGTTCGGACGCCGGCGGGTCGAGCGGCGGCCCGCTCGGCTTGCCCGGGTCGCTGTAGTGGAGCTTCTCGTCGCCGGGCCGCAGGATGCTCGTCGGGTCCAGCCGAGGAAGCGGTGGTGCAGGTGGCCGGCGGGACGTGGGCGAGGCCCGCCGGGCGCGCGGCTTGTCCGCACTCGTACGGGCGTGCCAAGATCGCCCGGTGAGAAATCGACGTGTACGTGCTCCCCGGCGAGGCTTGCTCGCCCTCGCCGCCGCAGCCGGCGTGGCCATGACGCTACTTGTTCCGACCGCCGCTTCCGCGGCCTACTACGGCGACGAAACGGATTACGGCACCGTGGTTTCCGGCGTGCCGTACAACGGCATCGACCCGGTCGAGTGCCGTCAGATTGAGGGTGCCCGTGGCTGTTTCATCAGCTACGGCGACCGCCTCTATGTCAAGGACATGGTGGCGGATGGATACGCTGCGGCGCTCGACTGGGTGGACCTGGACGGGCCTCGGTGGGGTTCCTGCGTCAACAAGCAGGGTGCGGGGACATGGGTGTTGTGCAACAAGGACCTCCCGGAAGGCCACGATCTCAATTTCCGGGTTGCCCGTTACGACAGCGGTAACCGTGTTGACGATGGCCCCTGGTGGCACTGGATCGCCTAGTTGGCAGCGGGCCGGGCGGACAAGACGCAGGACCTCTACGAAGTGATCCTTCCAGATCAACTTCGTAGAGGTCCTGCGTCGACATGCCACATATGCCGCTGTGCTGACGGCGCGGCGAGGAGACGGTGAACCGACCAGGTCCTGAGACCCGACACGGGCCGGTGCTGGTTCCAGGCGGTTCCGGCGAAGACCAGCCTCACGCGACGTCCCGAGCGGCGGCCGGGTCGCCCAAGTCCCGCTCGGCCGCGTCGCCCTCCTCAAGCTCCGCGATCGAGCGGCGCAGGGCTGCGGCGTTGGCCGGGTTGCGAAGGAGTACTCGGTCTCCTTCATCGCTTCGTGCTCGGCGAGTGGCACGATGACCACCGGCTCGTGGCCCGATCGGGTCACCACCACCTCCCCGGCGTCCTTGATGACGCGGTCGAGTTCGGCGGCCAGGTTCTGCCGTAGCTGGGTGAAGTTGACGATCCGCATGACCACCTCCGAGGCAGGTACAGAAGATTTCTGCCTCGGGTGGCCTGCGTCTCTTCCCTGGTCGACCTGGCGGGGGGATCCACGGGTGCTGCTGTAAATCGCTGCTGCGTAGACCAAGATCAGGGCTCAAGCGGCCCCAGGAAGGGCCGCCGAGCTGCGGAAGAGTGGGCCGCCAGGGACTCGAACCCTGAACCTATGGATTAAAAGTCCACAGCTCTGCCATTGAGCTAGCGGCCCGCGCGCTCAGGTTACCGGACTTCGGTCGACGGCGACTCGCGGCTTTAACGCCTCCATCGATGCCAGCAGCTCAGCGAGGTGCAGGAAGCGCCCGCCCGCCGACGGGCGGGCGCTTCCGGGCGTACGCGGAGGGCGGTCAGGCCCGGCTGGCGGCGCGGTCGACGAACGCGCGCCAGGCTGCGGGGGAGAAGGTCAGGGCCGGGCCGGCCGGGTCCTTGGAGTCGCGGACGGCGACCACGCCGGGCAGGTTGTCGGCGACCTCGATGCAGTTTCCGCCGCTCGAACCACTACGGCTGGACTTCCGCCACCGAGCGCTACTGAGGTCCATGATGGCTCTCCAATTCCTTCATCAGGTCGATGGACTGCCGACGCGGGAGCGCCTCGTTCCGCACGCCCTCCCACTTCGCCAGAAGACTCGCGACATCATCCTTGCTGTCGACCACCACCCCGCCAAGCTGGTTCTCCAGGTGCCCGACCCATCCGCCGTCGGCCGATCGGGCCAGCGCGAAGGGCCCGGACAAGCCGATGTGCAGGCCGGTCGTCGCCGGGATCACGTGCACGTGGACGTGGGGCAGCTCCGCCATCGTGACGAGGTGGGCCACCTGTTCCGCCATGATGCCGCCGAATCCGTCGCCGGTTCGGCGCAGCGCGGACTCGTCCAGGACGGCGACCATCTGGGGCGGGTTCTCGCCGGTCAGCACCCTCTGGCGCTCCATGCGGGCGCTCACCTGCTGGTCGACCTCGGCCGCCGACATGAGGTCGTTGAGGCGCATGACGACGCGGGCGTAGTTCTCGGTCTGCAACAGGCCGGGGACCAGTAGCGGCTCGAACAGCCGGAGCTGCCGCGCGGAGCGTTCGGCGTCGAGCCAGGGGAGGAACCAGGACGGTGCGCCGACGCTGGCGACGAGGCGTTCGAACAGCCCGCCGGTCCTGAGCGCCCGATCTGCGCCCTTGATGAAGTCCATCGTCAGGGCGCGGGTGCCGCCCTCGACCGCGCTGACGTGCGACGCGCTGAACCCGGCTCCCCGGCCGAAGGTCTCCTGGGTCATGCCGGCGGCGCCCCGGGCGCGCCGGATCTCGCCCACGACGAAGGCGGCGAGCGGGCTCGGCACGTCGGCCATTCAGGGCCTCCCAGTTTGAAGATCGACTACCCACTGCGCCACTCGCCGGGGTCGGGGGCGGCCAACTCCACCCGGACGCGCGCAGAGCCTTCCGAGCGTAGTCACCTCCACAGCAGAGTGTCACCAGTCAGGGCCGCTCGTGGCGCACCTGCGCGCGGGCGTATCGACGGACAGGCGACGCGTCGAGAGACGGGAGGCGGACATGACGGGCGACGGGCCGCGCCGGGAGGGCGCGATCGTGACGGGCGAGGTGATCCGCGTCCCGGAGGACTCCTACCGGTTCGGCACCGGGGCCCTCACCATGCTGGTCACCGAGGTCGTCAGCCGGGGCCCGTTCCAGGGCGCGGAGTGGGTCGAGGTGCGCGGTCGCGAGCTGACCCCGGCCGGCACGCTCCGGCCGCGCGAGCGGTACGCCTTCGTCCGGGTGGACCGGGCGACCGTCGTCCGGGCGGCGGCGCGGTGACGCGTCGCCGCGAGCACCTGCCGTCCCGCCCCACCTGGCGCTGCGCGGCCTGCGGGATCGCCTGGCCCTGCTCGGCGGCGAAGCTGCGGCTGCTCGGCGAGTACCGCACCGACCGGACCGCCCTGCTGGTCTATCTCGGCACCCTCCAGGTCGAGGCCGCCGGGCAGCTCGCGGGGTCGGACGGCGACCGGCCGCGCACCGATCTGGCCGAGCGGTTCACCGGCTGGGCCCGCCCGCGCGGGCAGCCACCCGACGCGGACGCCGCCGCCCCCGACGCCCGCCCGTGATTCGACGTGGACGCCGCCGCCCCCGGCGCCCGCCCCTGACACGGACGCCGCCACCCCCGACGCCCGCCCCTGACCCGACGCGGACGCCGCCACCCCGGCGCCCGTCCCTGAACCGAAGGCCGCCCGGACGCCCGGGCCGGCGGCCTCCGATCCCGCCCGGGCCGGTCTTTCCCGTGGGCCGGCCCGGGCGGTCCCCTTCCGTGGACGCTCGCGTATGGAGGCGAGCCTCGCGGCCATGGGCGAGAGGATCACCGACGGGTTGACTGGAGGGGACGAACCGACGGAAGGAGACCTCGATGCCTGAGCCGATCCGCACCGCCGCCCTGGCCGGCGCGACCCTGACCACCGGGCTGATGGCGGGGCTCTTCTTCGCGTACACCTGCTCGGTCATGCCCGGTCTGGGCGCGACCGACGACCGGACGCTGCTCGGCGCGATGCAGTCGATCAACCGGAAGATCCTGAACGGCTGGTTCCTGACCGCCTTCCTGGGCGCGGCGCTGCTGCTCGCCGTGGCCGCCGCCGTGCACCTGTCCCGGGGCGGCCCGGTCCTGTTCTGGATCGTCGCCGCGCTGGTCTGCTACCTGGTCACCGTCGGGGTGACGATGGGCCTCAACGTGCCGCTCAACGACCGGCTGGAGGCCGTCGGCCCGGTGGACCGCGCCGGCGACCTGGCCGAGGTGCGGGCCTGGTTCGAGGCGGCCTGGGTGCGCGGCAACCTCATCCGCACGGTCTCCTCGGTGGCCGCCCTCGCCTGCCTGGTCGCCGCGCTGCTGACCCGCCGCTGAGCCCGCCCGCACCTTCGCGCGGGACGCGCGCAAGGCATGGGCGGGGCCGCGCGGGGGAACCGTGCCCGCATGAGGATGAGCAGCACCCCGGCCGTGGCGGCGTCCGGCGAGGAGACCGGGCCCGACGGCGTACGCGAGCCGGCCGGCGAGGTGCACGCCTGGCTGCCGGGGCAGAACCAGACCGTCTGCGGGCTCCCGCTCAGCCGGACCCGGCTGCGCCGCTTCCCGCACGTCAGGTTCGAGTACCGCTCGACGGACGTGCTCACCGGGGCGGACCCGGTGGGCCGGATCTGCCCGCGCTGCCTGGCCGCCTCCGAGGGACGGCGCCGGGACGAGAAGAAGAGCTGGGTACGCCACTCACCCCGCCCCTGACGCCCCGCCCGCCCCTGACGCCACCGCTCCCGCCTGAGCCCCCGCCCGCCCCTGACGCCCCGCCCGCCGACGACGGTCGTCGGGTGCGGCGATTGGGGCGCGGCTGACCGGGTACGGGTCGGGCATGCGGATCGTGGTGGTGGGGGCGACCGGCAACGCGGGTACCGCCCTGTTGCGCCGGCTGCGCCGGGAGCGGGACGTGGACCTCGCCGGGGTGGTACGCCGGCTGCCGGGGCCGGACGCCGGTGAGCCGTACGACCAGGTGGAGTGGCACGCCTGCGACGTCGGGCTGCCGGGCGCGGCCGACCAGCTCGCCGAGGTCTTCGCCGGGGCCGACGCGGTGGTGCACCTGGCCTGGCAGATCCAGCCCAGCCACGACCAGCGGGTGCTGCGCCGGACCAACGTCGGCGGGAGCGCTGCCGTGATCGACGCCGTGGTCCGCGCGAACGTGCCGGCCCTGGTGGTCGCCTCGTCGGTCGGCGTGTACGCGCCCGGCCCGAAGGACCATCCGATCTCCGAGCGGTGGCCGGCGACCGGGGTGCCCGGCTCGTCGTACAGCCGGGACAAGGCCGACGTTGAGGCGCTGCTCGACCGGGCCGAGCGGGAGCATCCGGGGCTGCGCGTGGTGCGGCTGCGCCCCGGCCTGAACTTCCAGCGGGCGGCGGCCACCGAGATCACCCGCTACTTCCTCGGCCCGTTCGCGCCGGTGCGGCTGCTGCGTTACGGCCGGATCCCGCTGGTGCCGACGCACCGGCGGCTGCGGATGCAGGCGGTGCACACCGACGACGTCGCCGACGCGTACGCCCGGGCGGCCCTGGGTGACGCGCGCGGCGCGTTCAACGTCGCCGCCGACCCGGTGCTGACCCCGGAGCTGGTGGCCCGGCACTTCCACGGCTGGACGGTGCCGGTGGCCGCCCCGGTGCTGCGCGCCGCCGCCGCGCTGACCTGGCGGGCGCGGCTGCAACCCGTCGACGCCGGCTGGGTCGAGCTGGCGCTGAACGCGCCGCTGATGTCGAGCGAGCGCGCCGAGGCGGAGCTGGGCTGGCAGCCGACGCACGACGCGGTCGAGGCGCTCAGGGAGCTCTTCGCCGGGATGGCCGACGGCGCCCACGCCGCCGGCCCGCCGATGTCGGCCGCGGGCGACCGCCCCGGCCGCCCGGCCGGCCTGCTGCGGGGCCGCCTCGCCGGCCACGGCAACCCCTACTGACCCGCCCGCCCGCGCCCCTCAGGGACCGTCGCGTCAGAAGTCGGCGCGTCAGAAGTCGGCGAAGAGGTACGGCAGGTGGCGTGGGAAGAGGTTGCGCAGCTCCGCCGCCGCGTCCGCCGGCACGTCGCCCAGCCCCCGCAGGCCCACCTCCACCGGGTCGAGCACCCCGTACGCCAGGGCGGAGATCCCGGCGGCGGTCAGCGTGGCGGTCGGCGGCTCCCCGGCGGTGGCGGCGGCGCCGGTGACCAGTTCCAGCGCGCCGGTCGTGCCGTCCAGCAGGTACGTCCCGGCCAGCCAGCGGTCGCCGGTCAGCTCGACCCGCACCCGGCCCGGCCCGGCGGGCAGCCCGGTCAGCGCGTCCACCGACAGCAGCCGGGCCATCGGCGCGGACGCGCCCGGGCGGGCCACCCGCGCCTCGACGTGCACGGCCAGGTCGGTGAGCCACAGCTCCGGCACCTCGTCGACGGGGACCTGGACGCTCACCCGCTCCACCTGGTCGACGTGCTGGGCGAAGAACTGCAACAGCAGCGCCCGGGCGACCGGGTCGGTGGCGAGCAGGTCGTCGGCGACCAGGGTGCCGCCGTGGTCGTCGATCCGGTAGGTCACCGCGCCCGTGACCGTCCCGCCGACGCGGGCGGTGAGCAGCCACCGCTCGTCGCGGTCGCGCAGCCCGACGTCCCGGTAGTCGGGGAAGATCGCGAAGCCGTGCCGCTCGCGCAGGCAGCGCTCGGTGAACTCGCGCCAGGTCCGGTAGCCCGCGCCGATCCGCTCCCAACCCACCTCGCCGGGCAGGTCGGCGCGGAGCAGCTCGCCGAGATCGGCCGGCGAGAAGGTGGCCGTACGCGCCTTCGGCAGCCCGACATAGCCGAACCGGGCGTAGAACGACGGCCGGAACGGCCAGAGCGCGGTCAGCCGGTGCCCCTCGTCGCGCATCTCGTCGAGGAGCTGGTGCAGCAGGGCCCGGACGTGCCCCTGCCGGCGCGCCAGCGGATGGGTCGTCACCCCGGCGACGCCGGCCATCGGCAGCACCGTGCCGCGCAGGTTCTGCCGCATGGGCACGGCCGAGGCGGCGGCCACCGTCGCGCCGTCGGCCTCCACGACCAGCGTCCGGTTGCCCTCGTTGTAGGGCAGGTAGTCGCGGAACTCCTCCGTCCGGGCCGCGGTCAGCGGCGACGTCTCGAAGGCGTACGCCTGGAGCGGGAAGCTGGTGGTCAGGCGTTTCTCGGCGCGCACCCGGCGGATGGTCATCTGCCAATCCCAACCCGACTGCCCCGTCCGCGCAACCGCAATCGCCGGGAACGGGTCAGACCGCGGTGACGTCGGAGACCACGACGGTGACGTTGTCGGGCGCCCCGGCCTGGTGGGCGAGCTTCACGAGCTGCTCGCCGCACTGCTGGCGGTCGGCGTACGTGGCCAGCGCCGCCGCGATCGTGGCGTCCTCGACGTAGTCGGACAGGCCGTCGCTGCACAGCAGCAGCCGGTCGCCGGCCCGCACGGTGAGCACCCCGATCGCGGGCGGCGTGTCCGCGCCCTGCACCGCCCGGGTCACCAGCGACCGCTGCGGGTGGTGCCGCGCCTGCTCGGGCGAGAGCGCGCCCTGGTCCACGAGCGCCTGCACGAAGGTGTCGTCGCGGGTCAGCTGGGTGAGCTGCCCGTCGCGCAGCAGGTAGCAGCGGGAGTCGCCGACCTGGGCCAGCACCAGCGCGTCGCCGGCGAGCAGGGCGGCGGTGAGCGTCGTACCCATGCCGTCGCGGGCCGGGTCGACGGTGATGGCGGCGTGGATGCGCCGGTTGGCGGTGCTCACCACGGCCCGCAGCGCGTCGGCGGCCTCGTCGGGGATGGTCGGCGGGCTCAGCTCGTCGAGGATGCGGATGACGATCTCACTCGCCACCTCGCCCGCGGGCAGGCCACCCATGCCGTCCGCCACCGCGACGAGGCGGTCACCGGCGAGGGCGGAGTCCTCGTTGTTGGTGCGGACCAGGCCGATGTCGTTGAGGATGGCCGAGCGGAGGATCAGCGTCATGGGACAAGCTTGCCAAGAACACCCTGCCGCCGTCTCTACGCACTACTGCGTAGGGTGTGGGAATGATGCCGGTGTCCATGGTCGGGCGCGCCGGTGAGCTTGCCGAGCTCGACCGGGCGTGGTCCACCGTGGCCGGTTCCCGGCGCTCCGCTCCGGCCGTCGCGGTGATCACCGGCGAGGCCGGGGTCGGCAAGTCGCTGCTGGTCGCGGCCGCCCTGGACGCCTTCGCTCCCCGGCCGGCGGTGGTGCTCTCCGGCGCCGCCCGGGTGCACAGCCCCGCCCCGTACGACTGGCTGGCCGCCGTCCTCACCGGTCGCGACACCGCCGCGCTGGACCTGCCGCCGGACGCGCTGGCCTGGCTCGCCCAGCAGCCGACCGCGCCGCGCGAGCGCTACGCGCCCGGCACGCTGCTCCGGCTCGCGGTGCGCGTCGTCCGGCTGCTGGTCGGCGCGGGGCCGGCGGTGCTGGTGGTGGAGGACCTGCACGCCCTCGACCCGGCCAGCCTCAACCTGGTCGGCGAGCTGGCCACCGCCGCCGACCTGCCGGCGCTGCTGGTGGTGGCCACCCGGCCCGCCGCCGACGCGGTCGCGCCCGACCTCGCGGTCCGCGCGCTGGCCCGGCTCTGCGGCGTGCGCGGCGCCGTCCGCCAACACCTCGGACCGCTGCTCCCGGCCGAGGTCGGCGAGGTGCTGACCCAGGTGTACGCGGACCCGCGCCCCTCCGGCCGGCTGGTGCGCGCGGTCTGGCGGCGCACCGGCGGCAACCCGTACGCGCTGACCGAGCTGCTCGCCGCGCACTCCGGCCAGGGGCCCGAGGCGTTGCTCCGCCCGCCCGCGCCCCGGCTGTCGCCCCCGCCGGCGCGGCCCGCCCGGGAGGGGCCGGCGCGGTCGGCGACGGTGGCGCCCCGGCCCGCCGGCCCGGCCGACGCCGAGCTGACCGGGCGGGAGATCGAGGTGCTGGGCTGCCTGGTCGCGGGGATGTCCAACAAGCAGGCGGCGCGGGCGCTGGGCATCTCCGTGCGTACGGTCACCGTGCACGTGTCCAACCTGCTGCGCAAGACCGGGTCGGCGTCGCGTACGGAGGCGGCCATCTGGGCGGTGCAACGGCGGTTGCCGGTGTCGACCCCGGCCGACGGCTGAGCTGCCGCCGGCGTCCGCCAGCGGAGGTGACACTGCCGGCCGACGGCTGAGCTGTTGCCGGCGTCCGTCGGTGGAGGTGACGCCGCCGGTCGGCGGTCGGTGGGGTGCCGACGCCGGCCGGCGGGTGGGCTGTGTGGCCGGCGCGGGCCGGCGGTCGGTGGGGGTGTCGGCGCGGGCCGGCGGTCGTGGCGGGGCCCGTCAGTGGCGGGGGTAGCGGAGCAGGAGGCTGGCGGCGACCTCCTCGTCGCCGACGGCGGCGTACACGTGCGGCACGTCGGACGTCCAGCGCAGGTGCCCGCCGGCGGCGGCGGTGAGCGGCGCGTCGACCGGGCCGGCGCGCAGCACGCCCGCGAAGACGGTGACGTGCTCGGTGACGCCCCGCTGGTGCGCGGGGGAGAGCTGTTCCCGGCCGGGGGAGACCAGCATCCGGTACAGCTCGTAGGTGGCGTCGGCGTCCTCGAAGACCTCCAGCAGGATGCCGCTGACCGCCGCGCCGCGGATGGTGGGGCCGGCGCCCGGGCCGGAGAGCACCGCCGTCAGCGGCACGCCGAGCTGCGCGGTGATCGCGTAGAGCGTCTCCAGGGTCGGGTTCCGGGTGCCGTGCTCCAGCCCGGAGAGGGTCGCCTTTCCCACCCCGGCCAGCCGGGCCAGCGTGGACAGCGAGATGCCCCGCTCCTCGCGCAGTACGCGTAGCCGCCGGCCGACGGCCACGAGTTCCGGGTCGGCGTGCGGCGGCTGGGCTGGTGACGTCGGTGGCATCCCGCTATGGTGCTACACGGTTCTGTTCCGTAAACGGAACGATCGGGGGCGGGGATGGCGGGACGGTCGCAGCCGTTGCTGGCGGGGGTGGTCACCGCGCTGGTGGGCTTCGCCAGTTCGTTCACCGTGGTGCTGGCCGGCCTGCGGGCCGTCGGGGCCACCGACGCGCAGGCCGCCTCCGGGCTGCTGGCGGTCTGCGTCGCGTCCGGGGTGTCCGCCGTCTGGCTCGGCCTTCGGCACCGGATCCCGATGAGCATCGCCTGGTCCACCCCGGGCGCGGCGCTGCTGGTCGCCACCGGCCCGGTGCCCGGCGGCTGGCCCGTCGCCGTCGGGGCGTTCCTCGTCTCGGGCGTCCTGATCGTGGCCGCCGGGCTGTTCCCGGCGCTCGGTCGGGCCGTCGCGGCGATCCCCCGACCGGTCGCGGGCGCCATGCTGGCCGGCGTCCTGCTGCCGCTGTGCACCGCGCCGGTCCGCGCGCTGGTCGAGGTGCCTCGGCTGGCCGCCCCCGTGGTGCTCGCCTGGCTGCTGCTGCACCGGTTCGCGCGGCGCTGGGCGGTGCCGGGCGCGCTGGCGGTGGCGGTGGTGGCGATCGCGCTGACCGCTCCCGTCGCCGACCTCGGCGGCGCGCGGCTGCTGCCGGCCGTGGCGCTGACCACGCCGGCCTGGAACGTCTCCGCCCTGGTCGGCCTGGCGCTGCCGCTCTTCCTGGTCACCATGGCCGCGCAGAACGTGCCGGGGATGGCGGTGCTGGTCGGCTACGGCTACCGCCCGCCGTTCGGGGCCGCGCTGCGGGCCACGGGGCTGACCAGCCTGGCCGCCGCCCCCGCCGGCGGGCACGCGGTCAACCTCGCGGCCATCACCGCCGCGCTGGCCGCCGGCCCGGACGCCCACCCCGACCCGGACCGGCGCTGGATCGCCTCGGTCACCGCCGGCGCGGGGCTGGCCCTGCTCGGGCTGGGCGCCGGGGCGGCCACCGCGCTGATCGCGCTCGCCCCGCCCGTGCTGATCGAGGCGGTCGCCGGGCTCGCGCTGCTCGGCGCGCTGGCCACCGCGCTCACCTCCGCGCTGGCCGAGCCCGCCGCCCGGGAGGCCGCGGTGGTCACGTTCGTGGTCACCGCCTCCGGGGTGACCCTGCTGGGCGTCGGCGGCGCGTTCTGGGGGCTGGTCGCCGGCGGGCTGATGCTCCTGCTCTTCCGCCGGCGACCCGCCGACCCGGCCGCGCCGCAACCGCCGCCCGAAGCGGCCCCCGAACCCGCCCCCGAACCCGCCCCCGAACCCGTCCCCGAAGCGGCCCCCGGATCTGCCGCCCCTGGATCTGCCGCCGCCGGGCCGAGTGCCACCGAGCCTGACGCCGCCGGATCTGCCGCCCCCGGGCTTGGCGTCACCGGACCTGGCGCCGCCGGGCCGGGTGCCGCCGGGGTCGCTGTCGCCTCGGCGGCGAGCGGCCGGACCGGCGACAACTGACCTCCCATGCGCTCGGAGCCGGGTCGTTCACGACATCGCGCGACCCTCAGCGGCGGCAGTGCCACACCAGCGGCCGGTGCACCTGGTTCTCGTAGACGGCGCCGACCACCGTCAGACCGTCGTCGCTGATCCCGTTGGCCGTGTACGTGCCCGCCCCGGTCGCCCGGACGTCGGGCCGGCCCGGCAGCTTGCGGGACGTGCCGTCCGGGGCGACGACCAGCGGCTCCTTGCCGCCGACCAGCAGGTCGCCGTTGCCGGCGACCGCGGCCACCCCCGGGAACGGCGGGAGGCTCACCGCACCCGTCGTGAGATTCCAACGCACCGGCAGCATCTGCACCGCACCGCCCTGCCGGTCGCCGGGAACCATGCCGATCGCCCATTCGCCGTGCGCCGACTCGACCGAGGCGCGCGGGTGGCCGTCGGGCAGCGCCAGCGCCGCCCCGGTGCCCTGCGGCGTCCACCGGTAGGGCAGTTGGCCCATCGTGCCGACGACCGTGCCGTCCTCGGTGATCCCGGTCGCGGCGGATCCGGGCCGGCCGAGCAGCCGGTGCTCCTGCGGGCGGTCCGCCGACCAGAGCACGGCGTGGTGCGCGTCGCCGGCTCCCGTGGCGGTGCCGGCGATGTCGCCCCGGCCGTTGACGGCGTGCACGAGGACCGTCCGGTAGCCGGGCGGGGTGGCCAGGAAGCGCAGCTTCCCGTTCCGGTAGACCCACCCGGTGCCGTCGCCGTTGGTGCCGATCACGGTGCCGTCGGCGTTGACCGCGGCGGCGTGCCGCGCGCCGACCGGCAGGACGTGTGCCTTGCCGTCGGTCCACAGCACGACCCGCCCGTCCTCCTGCCCGGTGCCGATCTCGCCGATGACGTACCGGCCGGTGGGGTCGACGTCGTTCGCCACCGCGACCGGGCCGTCGATCGGCTGCGGCAGCCACGACGCCTCGCAGGTGACCGACGGGACCGGGGCGGCCGACGCGGTGCCGGCCGCTGACGCCGCGAGGGCCGGCGCGGCCGGAGCGGGCCGGCCGGCGGGCCCGCCGAGCTGGACGGCGCCCACGACGCCGAGCCCGGCCAGCACCGTCATCGCGGTGAGCCCGCCGACGCGGCGGCGCCGGCGGCTGCGCCGGCCGTCGGCGACCGCGCGGCCCACGTCGACCCGCGGCTCGGGAACCGGCGCCGCCTGCAGCAGTGCGGCGATCCGCTGGTCGTCCAATGCGGTCATCTCGAATTCCTCCCGGCCAGCTCGGTGACGTCGAGCACCTGGCGGACCGCCGCCAGCGCGCGCGCCGTCTGCGATTTCACGTTGCCTTCGGAGCAGCCCATCGCGGCGGCGGTGTCGGCCAGCGACAGGTCGCACAGGAACCGCAGGACCAGCACGGTGCGCTGGCCGCGGGGAAGGCGGGCGAGCGCGGCGAGCAGGCTGTCCCGCTCGGCCAGGTCGTCGTGCGGTGTGACCGGCGGACGCTCCGGCTCCGGCATCCACCCCAGCAGCCGGACCTTCGCCCAGCCCAACCGCTTCTCGTCGACGAGCTTGTGGACCAGCATCCGGTGCACGTACGCGTCGACGTTGTCGGCCCGCCTGACCCGGCGCCAGTTCACGTACAGCGCGGTGATCGTCTGCTGCACCACGTCGTCGGCCAGGTGGGCGTCGCCGCACATCAGGTACGCGGTCCGGTGCAGTCTCGGCAGTCGCGCGGAGACGTACTCCACGAACTCACCCTCGGCATCCGCCATCGGGGCTCCCTCCTCCGCAAGCTCGACGGGTCCGGACGACCGTCGGGTTGCGTCGGGGCCGGACGTGGATGGCCGGCGTGGGAGCCGTGGCGGCCGGTGTGGGAGTGGCGGTGGCCGAGCCAGTGGCGGGGGATGCGGCGTGGGGAGGGTGAATCGTCTACGACGTCAGCCCGACAGCGTGCGTCGGGTATGCCGTCGCCTCGGGAGTTCGAGGCCCCAGCCCCGGCCCCGGCCAGCGGCCCCGCGCCACGTCGCTCACTCCTCGGGCGGCAGGTCGCGGGCCGGGACGGCGAGACTCACCCGGTCGTCGGCGACGGCGGTGATCTGCTCGGCGAGCACGTAGACCGCGCCCGTGCGCGCCAGGTCCGTGGAGACCTTCAGGTAGCCGCTGTGCAGCAGCCGGGCCGCCAGGTCTGCCGGCACGTCCGGCTCCTCGACCGCCGTCGACTCGATCAGCTCGTCCAGGCTGCTGCCGGGGTCGGCGGTCGGCGCCTGCACGGTCACCGCGTTGGGGTCACCCCGCTGCACGAGGTCGACCGTGCCGACCTCGGCGCCCTCGACGTCGATCACCCGCATGCCCGTGGTGACCCGGGAAACCATCGCCTGTCGCTCGGTGCCCTGTTGGTTCATTCCCGCGCGGTTCCCGGCCCCCGCTCCGGCTAAACCGCCCGCGCCGGCTCCGCCTCAGGACTCCGGCGAAGCCTCAGAACTCCGGCGACGCCTCAGGACTCCGGCGACCAGGCGCTCGGCGGGCGGGGGGAGAGCTCCCGCCAACCGTCGGCGCCCTGGAGCAGCGCCCGGACCGTATCCTCGGCCTCCTCGGCGCTGCCGTACTCGTAGAACTGGGACACGCCCTCGGCGCCGCCGGCCCGCTGCTCGACGTGCCACCGGTCGGCGTCCACGCGGAGGAAGACGTCCCGCCGCGCCAACCGGCCCCACTTCCCGTTCCACCAGTGCTTCCGCTGCTCCATGGCGGAGACTCTATCGAACACGCGTACGAAAATGTGCGGCCCCTGCGGGATTCCCGCAGGGGCCGATGTGCGTGCGCCGGGTTCAGCGCGGAGTGGGCGGTTCCTCCCGGCGGCCGAGCACGTCGTGGAGCGCGCCGCGCTGCTGGCCGGGAGTCGCGTGCCCGGCGGCGACCAGGGCGTCCCGGATCTCGGTGAGCAGCTTGACCTCCTCGCTCGGCGCCTTCGGCGGCGGCTCCTCGCCCCGCCGGCGCCGCTCGGCCAGCTTGTTCATCGGGAATACCACGAGGAAGTAGAGCGCCGCCGCGGTGAGCAGGAAGGTGATCAGCGCGTTGACGAAGCTGATCCAGTCGAAGTCGACCCCGCGGATCGTCCACGCGGCTCCCTCGAGCCCGTTGCTCTTGCCGGTGAGCAGTAGCACGAAAAGCGCAATCAACGGCTTGAGGAACGCGTTGGTCAGCGATGTGACGACCGCCGTGAACGCGGCGCCGATGACGACGCCGACCGCGAGGTCGACGACGTTTCCGCGCATGATGAAGTCTTTGAAGCCCTTGAGCATCCATACTCCCGAGGTGTCCGGTCTTCCGTCCGGCACAACCTATGCCCCGGGTGGCGGCTCCAGAAAAGCGCCGGCTTCGATCGCCGCCCGGTGCGGGTCGCCGTCCCGGATCGCCTCGACCAGCCGGGAGTGGTCGACGTAGCGTTCGGGCTCCAGCGCGTCCCCCATCGACTGGGCGACGGTGCTGCGCAGCGCGGCGCCCACCGAGGCGTACAGCTCGGCGAGCATGCCGTTGTGCGCGGCCGCGACGACGGCGACGTGCAGCGCGGCGTCGGCCTCCACGAACTCGTCGACCCGGCCGCCGCGCCAGGCCGCCTCGCGGGCCGCGAGCGCGCCGTCGAGCGCGGCCAGGTCCTCCGGCGTACGCCGCAGCGCGGCGAGCCGGGCCGCCTCCACCTCGAAGGCGCGCCGCACCTCGACGACCTCGGCCATCCGGTCGTCGGTGAGCCGGCGGGCCACCACGGGGGCCAGCTCGTCGGTCGACACCACGTACGTCCCGGAGCCCTGCCGGCACTCCAACACCCCGGCGTGCACCAGCGCCCGCACCGCCTCGCGGACCGTGTTGCGCCCCACGCCGAGCGCCGCGACGAGCTGCGGCTCGGTGGGGATCCGCCCGCCCACCGGCCACTCGCCGCCGAGGATCCGCTCCCTGAGCTGCGCGATGGTCTGCCGCACCCGGTGCCCGCGGGGCGGCGCGGTGGGGGAATCAACCGGCGGTGGCACTGGTTACATCACCCGCCTGGAATTCATCCCATGATTGTAGGTTCAGACGCATGACCCCGCCAACCACCACCGAGGCCGTCGACGCCGGAGCCTCGCCGCGTCCGGCGCGGGAGACGACCGCCGGGCCGGCCGGGGCGCCCGCCCCGGCCACCGCGCCGGCTCCCGCCGCCGGGTCGACCGGCGCCACCCCCGCGCCGGTGAACCCGGTCGCCGGTGGCCTGCTCGTGCTCGTCGGCATGCTGCTCGTCGCGCTCAACCTGCGGGCCGCCATCACCAGCCTCGGCGCCCTGCTCGACGAGGTGCGCGACGGGCTGGCCCTCTCCGGTGCGCTGGCCGGGCTCGTCACCACGCTGCCCGCCGTCGCCTTCGCCGTCTTCGGGGCGCTCACCCCCCGGCTGGTCCGCCGGCACTCCCCGGCCCGGGTGCTGGTGGTGGCGATGACCATCCTCGCCGCCGGCCAGCTCGTCCGCGTCGGCACGGACTCCGTGCTGGTCTTCATCGCCGGCAGCGCCCTCGCGCTGGCCGGGATCGCGGTGGCGAACGTCCTGCTCCCGCTCCTGGTCAAGCAGTACTTCCCGCACCGCATCGGGCTGGTCACCGGCGCGTACTCGATGACGTTGACGGTGGGGGCGGCGGCGGCCGCCGCGGCGGCGGTGCCGGTGGCGCACGCGTTCGGCACCTGGCGCGCCGGGCTCGCCGTCTGGGCCGGGCTGGCCCTGGCGGCGCTGCTCCCGTGGGTGCCGCTGGCGCTGCGGGCGCGGGCGGCCCGGCGCGGGGCGCCCCCGGCGGCGGTGCCGCCCCGGTCCAGCCGGATCCGGCCGGGACGCACCCGGCTCGGCTGGGCGATGGCGGTCTACTTCGGCACGCAGTCGCTGGGCGCGTACGCGATCATGGGCTGGCTGGCCCAGCTCTTCCGCGACGCCGGCTACCGCCCCCAGGACGCCGGCCTGCTGCTCGCCGGGGTGACGGCGCTGGGCGTGCCGATCGCGTTGCTCATGCCGACCCTGGCCGGCCGGCTGCGCACGCTGCACCCGCTGGTGCTGACGCTCTCCGCCGCGATGGCCCTCGCCTACGTCGGGATGGCCGTCGCGCCGCACGACGGGGCGCTGCTCTGGGTGGTGCTGCTCGCGATCGGGCAGAGCGCCTTCCCGATGATCCTGGCGACCATCGGGCTGCGCGCCCGGACCACCGAGGGGACGGTGGCGCTCTCCGCGTTCAGCCAGAGCGTCGGCTACCTCGTCGCGGCCCTGGGCCCGCTGCTGGTGGGCATCCTCTACGAGGCGACCGGCGGGTGGACCGCCCCGATCGGGTTCCTGCTGGTGGCGCTCGCCGTGCAGACCGGGGCGGGCATGGTGATCGCCCGTCCCCGCCACATCGAGGACGAGGCGTGAGGCGGAACGGTCAGGAGGAGGCCGGCGTCGGGTCGCCGGCCACGGCCTGGTCGACCGTCGGGTAGGTGTGCAGCACCTCGACGAGGCCGCTGACCTCCAGGATGCGGAGCACCCCGCGCTGCGGGGCGGCCAGCCGCACCACGCCGCCGGCCTCGTCGCAGCTGTTCTTGGCGCGGACGAACACCGACAGCCCGGTCGAGTCGCAGAACGAGACGTTCGCCAGGTCGAAGACGAGCCGGCTGCGGCCCTTGTCGAGCAGGTCGGTGATCTGGTCCTGCAACTGCGGTGCGGTCGCCATGTCCAGCTCGCCCGCGACCGACACGACGACCACGTCGCCGCGCTGTTCCGTGTGCACCGTCAAGGACATTCGCCAGACCTCCTGTTATCGGGGAAACGGTATCCCACGATCGGGGTCGTACGCAGAACGGGAGCCGGTATCCGGTGGGCACCGTCATTCGTTTGCTCTGCGGCAACTAGCCGCGGGGCCTCCGGTGATAGAGTCCGCCGGTCCAGGTCGAAGGGGGTTTTGCCATGGCGCTGAGCGCCGAGGAGAGCGGCCGACTTGCGGGTCTGCTGACAGATCGCGCCGAGCGCGTCACGCAGCGGTGGGCCGAGATCGTCGCGGCGTCCCTGCGCGGGCGACTCACCCAGGGAGAGCTGCGCCGGCAGGTGCAGGAGCTGCACGGCAGCATGATCACCAGTGCCCGGCAGGGGGCCCTCGACTTCGACTCCGAGCAGGCCACCGAGCTGCGCGCCGTGCTGGCGGAGCTGTCGCGGGGCCGGGCCCGGCAGGGCTTCTCCGCCTCGGAGACGGCGATCAGCGTGTTCGCGCTCAAGGAGGTGCTGCTGGAGCTGATGGAGGCCGAGAGCGGCCCCGACACGCTCCGCGACTTCGTCGCCTTCTCCGGGCTGATCGACCAGATGGGCCTGTTCACCTTCGAGAGCTTCGTCCGCACCCGGGAGAGCCTCATCGCCGACCAGGCGGAGCAGCTGCTGGAGCTCTCCACCCCGGTGGTGAAGCTCTGGGAGGGCGTCGTCGCCGTCCCGCTGGTCGGCACCCTCGACTCGGCCCGCGCCCAGGTGGTGATGGAGCGGCTGCTCCAGACCCTCGTCGACACCGGCTCGCCCTACGCGATCATCGACATCACCGGCGTACCGGCGGTGGACACCCAGGTCGCCCAGCACATCCTGAAGACGGTGGTGGCCGCCCGGCTGATGGGCGCCGACTGCATCATCTCCGGCATCCGGCCGCAGATCGCGCAGACCATCGTCGCCCTGGGCATCGAGTTCGGCGACATCGCCACCAAGGCCAGCCTCGCCGACGCGCTGCGGCACGTGCTCCGGCTCACCGGGGTCGAGACCGGCCGCCGCCAGCGCCGGGAGGCGTGATGGAGCGGGTCCCGATCCTCAAGATCGGCGACATCCTGCTGGTCTCCATCCAGGTCGACATGTCCGACCAGACGGCGGTGCAGCTCCAGGAGGACCTCGCGGAGCGCATCGTCGCGACCGGCTGCCACGGCGTGATCATCGACATCACGGCCCTGGACATCGTCGACTCCTTCGTCGGGCGGATGCTGTCGACCATCGCCTCGATCTCGAAGGTCCTCGACGCGGAGACGGTGGTCGTCGGGATGCGCCCCGCCGTCGCCATCACCCTGGTCGAGCTGGGCCTGTCGCTCAACGGCATCCGTACGGCCCTCAACGTCGAACGGGGCATGGAGCTGATCGCCGCTGCCCGCGGCGACGAGCAGGAGCTCGCGTTCGACGACGAACCGGACGCCGAGACGACGGCCTCGTCATGACCGCCGGCGTCGACCTGGGCCAGCCGCAGGCGCAGGCGATCCGCAGCGACGAGGATGTGGTGCGCGTCCGGCAGCTGGTGCGTACGGTGGCGGTGGCGGTCAAGCTCTCGCTGGTCGACCAGACCAAGGTGGTCACCGCGGCGAGCGAGCTGGCCCGCAACACCCTGGTGTACGGCGGCGGCGGGACGGTCGAGGTGAGCACGGTGGACAACGGCGTGCGGCGTGGCGTACGGATCGTCTTCGCCGACTCCGGCCCGGGCATCGCCGACCTCGACATGGCGCTGACCGACGGCTACACCACCGGCGGCGGCCTCGGCCTCGGCCTCAGCGGCGCGCGCCGGCTGGTCGACGAGTTCGACATCCAGACCGCGGTGGGTGAGGGCACCCGCATCACGGTCACCAAGTGGTCGAGATGACCGGGGACGCGGTCCCTGACCGCGGCATCTGGTTCCGGGTGGAGACCGGCAGCGCGGCCAGCGCGGCGCGCCGGGCCGCCGAACGGCTCGGCGACCAGCTCGACCTGGGCGAGTCGCGCACCGGGGACGTGGCCATCGTCGCCGCCGAGCTGACCAGCAACCTGGTCAAGCACGCCGACGACGGGGTGCTGCTGCTGCGGCCCGTCCGGCACGAGCGGGAGGCCGGCGTGGAGCTGGTCGCGATCGACGCCGGGCCCGGCATGGCCGACCTGACCGTCTCCTCGCAGGACGGGCACTCCACCACCGGGACGCTCGGCATCGGTCTCGGGGCGATCGTCCGGCAGGCGAGCTGGTTCGACGGCTACTCCCTGCCGGGCCGGGGCACGGCGCTGGCCGTCCAGGTCTGGCCGGACCGCCGGGCGGAGCGGGAGCGGCCCTGGGTCGGCGCGCTCACCCGGCCGCTGACCGGGGAGTCGGTCAGCGGCGACGGGTACGCGTGGCGGATCGTCGAGGGGCGCCGGCAGGTGCTGGCCTGCGACGGGCTGGGGCACGGGCCGCTCGCCTCCGCCGCCACCGACGCCGCGCTCGACGCGTTCCGGAAGGCGCCCGCCGGGCCGCCGGCGGTGGTCGTCCAGCACCTGCACCGGGCGATTTCGCACACCCGGGGCGCGGCGCTGGCCGTCGCCGAGCCGGACCCGGCGGCCGGGGTGCTGCGCTACTCGGGGCTCGGCAACATCTCCGCCGCCGTGCTCGGCGCGGGCGGCCGGCGCCGGGGCCTGGTCTCGCTGCCCGGCATCGCCGGGCACCAGCGTCCCCAGGTCCGGGAGTACGACTACCCCTTCGAGTCCGGCGACCTGCTGGTGATGCACAGTGACGGGGTGGTCGACCGTTGGCAGCTCACCGACTATCCCGGTCTCACCGACCGGTCGCCCGTCGTGGTGGCCGCGACCCTGCTGCGGGACGCCGGCACCCGCCGCGACGACGCGTGCGTCGTGGTCGCCCGGGCGTGGTCGTGAGCGGCCCCACCGGGGCGGCGCCGCTGCTCCAGATGACGCTGCGGGTCGAGCACGACATCTTCGTGGTCCGGCAGCGGGGCCGCGAGGTGGCCGCCGCGGCCGGGCTGGAGCACCAGGACCAGGTGCGGGTGGCCACGGCGCTCAGCGAGGTCGCCCGGGATCTGTTGCGTGCGGTCGGCGGGGCCGACGTGACATTTATCATCGTGTATGACGCCGTCGGGGGTGGGCGGCACCTGCGGGTGGATCTGGCGCCGGTGCGCCCGCTGCCCGGCGGGCGCTACGAGCCGCAGTCGGGCGCGGTGGCGCGGTTGGTGGACATGCTGAGCGTGGTGACCGGGGAGGGGGATACGGTCGTGAGGATGTCCCGACGTGTCCCCGCCACCGCGGAGGTGCTGACCCCGGAGCGTCTCGCCGAGCTGCGCGCCGAGCTCGGCCGGAACGCCCCGGGCAGCGCCCTCGACGAGCTGGCCGCCCAGAACGCGCAGCTGATCGCCGCCCTCGACGAGGTCCGCAGCCAGCGCGACGAGCTGGCCGTGCTCAACGAGGAACTGGCCGAGACCAACCGCGGGGTGATGGCGCTCTACAACCAGCTCACCGAGGAGCTGGAGGAGACCAACCGGGGCGTGGTGGCCCTCTACGCCGAGCTGGACGAGAAGTCCGCCCAGCTGCGCGCGGCCAGCGAGTCGAAGAGCCGGTTCCTGGCCAACGTCAGCCACGAGCTGCGCGCGCCGGTCACCGCGATCATGGGCCTCGGCCGGCTGCTGGGCGACTCCGCCTCCGACCCGCTCACCGCCGACCAGGCCCGCCAGGTCGAGCTGATCCGTTCCTCGGCGAGCGACCTGCTCGTGCTGGTCAACGAGCTGCTCGACCTGGCCAAGGCCGAATCCGGCCGGATCGAGCCCACCTGGGCCGAGGTCGACCTGCGGCCGGTCTTCGGCCAGTTGCGCGGCACGCTGCGGGCCCTGGCCACCCGACCCGACGTGGAGCTGGTGGTGGAGGAGCCGCCGGTGCCGGCCACGCTGCGCACCGACGAGGTGCTGCTCGCCCAGGTGCTGCGCAACCTGCTGCACAACGGGCTCAAGTTCACCGAGCGCGGCGAGGTCCGGCTGCGGGCGGAGCGGCGGGACGACCGCTGGCTGCTGTCGGTATCCGACACCGGGCCGGGCATCCCGCCGGAGCAGCAGGACCGGATCTTCGAGGAGTTCTACCAGGTGCCGGGCGCGACCCGGGTCGGCGGCACCGGCCTCGGCCTGCCGTACGCGCGGCGACTGGTGACCCTGCTCGGCGGCACCCTGGAGCTGTCCAGCGAGCCGGGCCGGGGCAGCACGTTCACCGTCAGCCTGCCCACGGGCGGAGCGTGACGGTGGAGGGCGGGGCGGCGACCGTCCTGGTGGTCGACGACAGTCGCACCAAGCGCTACCTGCTGGTCAGCTGGCTGTCCCGGGCCGGCTTCTCGGTGCTGGAGGCGGAGACCGGCGGCGAGGCCCTCGCCCGCGTCGGGGTGGACCCGATCGACCTCGTGGTGCTCGACGTGCGGCTGCCCGACCTGAGCGGGTTCGAGGTGTGCGAGCGCATCAAGGCCGCACACCCGGCGATGCCGGTGATCCACGTGTCCGCGCACGCGGTGGACGTGGTGGACCGGGCGCAGGGGCTGACCCGGGGCGCGGACGCGTACCTGGCGGAGCCGATCGAGCCGGAGGAACTGGTCGCCACCGCGCACGCCGTGCTGCGCTACTACCGGGCGCGGCAGCGGGCGGAGCTGCTCGCCGAGCGGCTGCTGGGGCTGGCCGACACCACCATGGCGGTGCACTCCGCGCCGAACTTCGCCCGGCTGCTCGAGGAGGCGGCCGCCGGGGCCGCGCGCATCTTCAAGGGCCCGGCCGCGGTGATCGCCGAGACGTTCGACGGCGACTGCCTCGCCGGGGTGGCGGCCGATCCCGACGCCGGGGCCGCGATCGTCCCGTGGATCGTGGACGACACCGGCGTGCCGACCGGGACGACGGTCCGGGTGGACGAGCCGGCCGGCTGGAGCCTCGTCGAGTGGCCGGCGGACGACACGGTCACGGTGGCCGCCGCGCGGCTGCGCGAGGACCGGGCGCCGCTCTACGTCGTCGTACCCACCGCCACGCAGACCGCCCGCACCCCCGTACTGCGGCAGCTCGCCCAGGCGGTGGCGTCGGCCGTGGAGGCGCAGCGCTCCTTCGACGAGGAGCACCGCATCGCGGTCACCCTCCAGCGCAGCCTGCTGCCCCGCCGGATCCCCGAGATCAACGGGCTCGACCTGGCCGTGCGCTACGAGCCGGCGAGCGCGCAGACCGAGGTGGGCGGCGACTTCTACGAGCTGGTGATGCTCGACGGCCACCTGCTGCTGGCGATCGGCGACGTGGCGGGCCACTCGCTGCACGCCGCGACCGTCATGGCCGAGCTGCGGCACGCGGTGCGGGCGTACGCGGTGGAGGGGCACCAGCCGGGCGAGATCCTGGAGCGGGTCAACGAGCTGATGCGCACCCTGCTCCCCGCCGAGCTGGCCACGATCTGCGTGCTGCTGCTGCACCCGCCCAGCGGCCGGATCCGGCTGGCCAGCGCCGGCCACCTGCCGCCGGCGCTCAGCCTCGACGGCAAGGTGGAGTTCGTGCAGCACTCGGCGCCGCTGCTCGGGGTCCGCGCGCCGCGACCGCCCGACCTCGAGTTCGTGTTGCCGGCCGGGGCGACGCTGGTCTTCTACACCGACGGCCTGATCGAGCGGCGGGACACCACGATCGACGACGGGCTGGCCGCGCTGGCCGGGGTCGCCGCGCGCGTCGACGACGACCTGGACCGGTTCTGCGAGCGGCTCCTGGTCGAGCTGGCCCCGCCGGAGATCCACGACGACGTCGCCGTGGTCGCCCTCCGCCGCCACTGAGGCGCGCGGAAGCCACCTTCCTGCCGCCCGGCCCTCCTCCTCGCGCCCCCGGCCGGGGGTCAGCGGACCGAGCGGGCGTACGCGGCCGGGGAGACACCGACGGCGGCGGTGAACTCGCGCACCAGGTGGGCCTGGTCGCTGTAGCCGAGGTCCGCCGCGAGCGCCGCCCAGTCGAGCGGGCCGCCGGCCGCCTGCTCGACCGCCTCGTGGAGCCGGTACCGGCGGATCACCCACTTCGGGCCGACGCCGACGTGCGCGAGGAACAGGCGTTGCAGCCGCCGGACGGAGAGGCCCCGCCGCCGGGCGAAGTCGTCCACCCGCAGCACGGTCCGGTCGGCGCGGATCGCCTCCACCAGCGTGATCACCTCGTCGGTGACCGGGTCCGCCTCCGGCTCCCAGCCGAGGAGGAGGTCGTCCAGCGCGCGGCGGCGCTCGTCGTCCGTACCGTCGCAGCGGCCCGGGGGCGGCGGCCCGGCGCCGCCCGACGCCGCGGCGACCAGGGCGGCGGCCGGCGGCCAGCGGTCGGCGAGCGACGGGACCGGCCACCGCCGCCCGGTCAGCTCGGCGACGGACCGGCCCCGCCAGAACGGGCGGAAGCCGCCCGGCCGGAACTGGACGCCGCTGACCCGGCCGGCACCGGTCAGGGTGATCGAGAAGAGTTCCCGCCCGACCCCGGCCACCTCGGCGGTCTCCGGGCCCTCGCCGTCGCGCCGGAACACCACGTTGACCGCCGGGTGCGGGACGACCTGCTGCGTGAGCGGCTCGGTCAGGTCCCAGTCGACCAGCCAGTAGTGCTCGACGTACGGGCGCAGCGCGGCGGCGGGCAGGTGCCGGCGGAAGCGGACCCGCCGCAGCAGCCGGGTCGGGTCCACGATGCCCCGGCTGTCCCCGCGCGGCCGGGCGTCGCATTTCTTCAAGACCACCCCCATACGCTGGCCGTATGGCAACCCAGACTAGTGATCTGCTGGCGGTCGCCGCCCCGCCGACCGTGGCGGTGGTACGCGGCATCGCCGACGACCAGCTCGACCTGCCGACGCCCTGCCGCGAGTACGCGGTGCGGGACCTGCTGAACCACCTGTTCGAGGTGGTGGTGAACTTCCAGGCGCTGGCGGCGAAGCGCCCCGTCGAGTGGGCCGACAAGCCCGACCTCCTCACCGACGGCTGGCGCGACCGGTTCGAGGCCGAGACGCGGCGGCTCGTCGACGCCTGGTCCGACCCGTCCACCCTGGAGGGCGTCTCGCCGGGGATGGGCATGCCGCAGTCGACGGTCGGCGGCATGGTGCTGCTGGACCTGACGGTGCACGGGTGGGACCTGGCCGTCGCCACCGGCCAGCCGTACCGTCCCGCCCCCGAGGCGATGGCGGCGCTGCACGAACTGGTCGCGCAGCTCGGGCCGAACGCCCGGAAGATGGGCGTCTTCGCCGAGCCGGTGTCTGCCGACGCCGGGCTGTCCGGGCTCGACCGGCTGCTCTGCGACACCGGCCGCGACCCCGCCTGGACGCCGGCCGCCTGACGCGCGGGCCTCGTGGCGCCGGAGGCGACCCTGGCCTCCGACGTACCGCTGGAGCAGTTGGCGGCGCTCGGCGGCGGTGCGCTGGCCGCGCGGTGCTGGTGGCGGCCGGCGTCGGCCTGCTCCTCCCGCGCGCCGGCACCGCCGCCGAGGAGCTACGGGCGGCCTGAGCCGGTGTAACGCCGGCGGTGGGGCCGACGCTGTTGGCTCCGGAGGCCCGGCCGGCGGGCCGGCCCCGGGGGCGTGGACTCCCGGGCACGCGTGGCAGCGGGAGTTCAGCAGATGCACAACCAGCCGGGCGGCGCGCCGCCGGTGTTCGTCGACCGGACCGGGCGGCGACGCCGGCTCACCGTCATCGCCGGCACCGCGATGGGCCTGGGGCTGCTCGCCAGCCTCGGCCTGATCGCCGCCGGTCTCTTCATGGACTCGTCGGTGTCGCTGCCCGGCTGGTCGGACAGCCGCCCACCGGCCCCGCTGGAGGCGGAGGTGGACGGCCGTTCCGGGCTGGGCGGCCCGGCGCCGACCAGCGCCCGGCCGTCGCCGGCGACCAGCACCTCGGCCCCGGTGCCGACGCCCACCCGCACCGTCCCGGCCGCCGGCGCCGCCATCGCCCGGCCGACCCCGTCGGAACAGCCGGGCCTGGGCGACGAGCGGCGCACCGCGAAGCCCAGCCGGTCGCCGGGCAGGCCGAGGTAGCGGTGGCGCGGCACGTCGCCCACCGGGATCCGCGGGCGCACTGGGTCCTGCTCCTGCTCGGGCTGGTGCTGCTCCTCGCGGCGCTCACCGTCGACGGCCTGGTGACCGGGCTCGCCGGCGGTTCCGGCGCGGCGCGGGCCGGCGCCTCCGCCGGGCCGGCGGTGCCGAAGGAGGTCGCGACCGGCGGGCCGGTGCTGCGGCTCGACCGGGACCGGCCGGCCAGCCGGACGATGCCCGACCGGACCGTCGCGCTGACCTTCGACGACGGACCGGACCCGCGCTGGACGCCGCAGGTGCTCG